>DASWUW010001262.1:0-4801 GCA_036406335.1 Trebonia sp. | reverse complement strand
AGGCTGAGTACGTTGGCGTCGTTGTGCTGGCGGGCCAGCTGAGCGGTGCCCGCGGTCCAGGCCAGGGCGGCGCGGATGCCCGGGATCTTGTTCGCCGCGATCTGCTCGCCGTTGCCGGAACCGCCGATGACGATGCCCAGGCTGCCCGGGTTGTCGATGACCCCCTGGGCCGCGCGCATCACGTAGGCCGGGTAGTCGTCCTGCGGGTCATAGCTCTTGGGACCGCAGTCCACCGGCTCGTACCCGGCCTCGGTGAGCCAGGCCACCAGGGTTGCCTTAAGTTCGAAGCCAGCGTGGTCAGATCCGAGAAATACGCGCACGGGTTTAGTCTGCCAGCTCCCGGCGAGCAGGCCCCGCAGAGCCCGCAGGAAAGTCGATCACGATTGATGACTAAACAGACACTCCGTGTAATAATTACCGCAACTCGCCTGACGCGGGCGACGTGGCGGCCGTCGGCGGACATGGGAAGATCACGGAAGTACACCTCGATCCACGAAGGGACCACCTGGTGGCAGCAAACCTCACCCGTGACGAGGCGCGGACCCGGGCCGAGTCGGTCACCCTTGACTCGTACCAGGTTGAGCTCGACCTGACCGGCGGAGACACAACCTTCCGTTCGGTCGCGACGATCTCGTTCCGCGCCGCGCTGCCGGGCAGCGCTACCTTCCTGAACCTGACCGCCCAGGGGGTCCACGCGATCACCCTGAACGGCAGCCCGGTGAGTACCGGGGCGTTCGACGGGACGAGGGTCGCGCTGGACGGCCTCGCGGAGCGCAACGTCGTGGTGGTCGACGCCGAGTGCGCCTACTCGCGCAGCGGCGAGGGCCTGCACCGGTTCACCGACCCGGCCGACGGCAACGTCTACCTCTACTCCGACCTGGAGACGTTTGACGCGCACCGGATCTACGCCTGCTTTGACCAGCCCGACATGAAGGCCAGCTACGAACTGACCGTACTGGCCCCGCAGGACTGGCACGTGGTGTCCAACATGGCCCCGGACGCCGAGGACGGCGGGAACGCGGGCGACGGCGTCCGGCGCTGGCACTTCCCGCCCACGCCGGTGATGGCCACCTACATCACGCACGTATCGGCCGGGCCGTGGCACATCGTCCGGTCCGAGCACGACGGCATCCCGCTCGGCCTGTTCTGCCGCCAGTCCCTGGCCCGCTACCTCGACCCGGACGAGATCTTCGAGATCACCCGGCAGGGCTTTGACTTCTTCCACCAGGCGTTCGGGATCAGGTACCCGTTCGGGAAGTACGACCAGCTCTTCGTGCCCGAGTTCAAGGAAGGCGCGATGGAGAACGCGGGCGCGGTCACCTTCCTGGAGGACTACGTCTTCCGGTCGCGGGTCACCGACTTCGCCCGCGAGTCGCGCGGCGAGACGATCCTGCACGAGATGGCGCACATGTGGTTCGGCGACCTGGTCACCATGCGCTGGTGGGACGACCTGTGGCTGAACGAGTCGTTCGCTACCTGGGCGGGCACCGAGGCGCAGGCCCGGGCCACCCGCTGGCCGAACGCGTGGACCACGTTCACCGCCGCCTGGAAGGCCTGGGCCTGCAAGCAGGACCAGCTGCCGTCCACGCACCCGATCGCGGCCGACATCCCCGACATCGAGGCCGTCGAGGTCAACTTCGACGGCATCACCTACGCCAAGGGCGCCGCGGTCATCAAGCAGCTCGTGGCCTACGTCGGGTACGACAACTTCCTGGCCGGCGTGCGCCAGTACTTTGCCGCGCACTCCTACGGCAACGCGGCCCTGGCCGACCTGCTGTCCGCGCTGGAGGCAACGTCCGGGCGCGACCTCGGCTCCTGGTCGCGGGAATGGCTGGAAACGGCCGGCGTGAACACGCTGCGGCCCTCCTACACCGTGGACGCCGAAGGCCGGTTCACCGCGTTCTCGGTGGTGCAGTCGGCCGCGCCGTCGCACCCGACCCTGCGCTCGCACCGGATCGCGGTCGGGCTCTACTCGCTCTCGCCGCAGGGCCTGGTCCGGGTGTCGTCGGTCGAGACCGACGTGACCGGCGACTGGACGCCGGTGCCCGCGCTGGTCGGCGTTCCGCGGCCCGACCTGGTGCTGATCAACGACGAGGACCTCACCTACGCCAAGATCCGGCTCGACCCGCACTCGCTGCGCACCGCCGTCGCGTCGGTCGGCGCGTTTACCTCGTCCCTGCCCGCCGCCCTGGTCTGGGCCGCGACCTGGGACATGGTCAGAGACGGGGAGATGGCGGCCCGGGACTACGTCCGGCTCGTCCTCGGCGGGGTGGACTCGGTGCGCGACATCAGCGTGGTGCAGACGCTGCTGCGGCAGGCGAGCCTGGCGGCGCGGCAGTACGCCGACCCGTCCTGGCGGGCCGAGGGCCTGGCCTTCATCGCGTCGTCGCTGCGGTCGCTGCTCGAGGGCGCGCCCGCGGGCTCGGACCATCAGCTCGCCTACGTGCGGGCGTTCGCCTCGGTGGCAACCGCGCCGCAAGACCTGGAGTTCCTCGCCGGGCTGCTGGACGGCCGGCTCGAACTAGACGGGCTCGCGGTCGACACCGACCTGCGCTGGGCGCTGCTGCGGCGCCTGGTCAGCCGGGGGCTGCGGGGCGAGGACGCGATCGACACGGAGCTGTCGCGCGACGCCACCGACGCGGGTGAGCGGCAGGCGGCCGGATGCCGGGCGGCCGTCCCGACGCTCACCGCTAAGCGGGAGACCTGGGAGACGCTGACCACGGGCAAGCTGACGATCGCCACGTTCCGCGCGACCATCTCCGGTTTCGTCGACCAGGACCAGCCGGCGCTGATCCAGCCGTACCGGCCGGAGTACTTCGCCGCGCTGGCCGAAATATGGCGCGAGTGGTCTTCGGCGATGGCCCAGGACTTCGTGGAGTACGGGTACCTGGCCGGCGCGGTGGACTCCGACACGATCGCGGCGACCGACGCCTACCTGGCATCCCGGCCCGAGCCGCCCGCGGCGCTGCGCCGCCTGCTGGTCGAGGGCCGGGACGAGGTGGCCCGGGCCATCCGCAACCAGGACCGCGACCGCGAGGCCGCGGGCTAGCTAGCTACGCGGGCGCGGCTGGGGACAGCCGCGCCCGTTCCGCTTAGCTGGTGCCCGCGATCGCCTGGGCGACGGCCTCGCGCACGTGCTTGGCGATGTCGTCCAGCGGGACCACCACCGTCTCGCCGGTGGCGCGCCCGGTGAGTTCGGCGGTGCCCGCGGCCACCCCGCGCTTGCCGATCGTGATCCGGAAGGGGATGCCGACCAGCTCCGCGTCGCTGAACTTGACCCCGGCCCGGTCCGGGCGGTCGTCGATAATCACGTCCACCCCGGTGGCGAGCAGGGCCTGGTAGGTCCGCTCCCCCGCCTCGGCGACGGCGGCGTCGTTCTGCTGGGCGACCACCACCACGGCCTCGAACGGGGCGATCGCGGCGGGCCAGGCGATGCCCTTGGCGTCGTGGCGGACTTCGACGCAGGCGGCCATCGCGCGCTCCACGCCGATGCCGTAGCAGCCCATGACCGGCTTGACCGGCTTGCCGTCGGGGCCGGAGACGGTGATGTCGAAGGCGTCGGTGTACTTGTAGCCGAGCTTGAAGATGTGCCCGATCTCGATGCCCTTGATCACCTGGAGGGGACTGCCGCAGCGGACGCAGGGCTCGCCCTCCGCCGCGGCCCGCAGGTCGGCCCACTGGCCCACGCTGATGTCCCGGCCCGGGTCCACTCCGCGCAGGTGCACGTCGTCGGTGTTCGCGCCGGTGGTCAGGCCGGAACGGTCCCGCAGGGCCAGGTCGGCGACAACCGGCAGCCCGGCGGGGACACCGACCGCGCCGAGGGAGCCGGGGTGCGCGCCGAGCGCGGCGAAGATCTCCTGCGCCTCGGCCGGGCGCACCGCGACCGCGCCGGTCGCGTCGATGAGCTTCTGCTCCTCCAGGGCATGATCGCCGCGCAGCAGCACCAGGGTGAGCGTGCCGTCCAGGACGTAGACGAGGGTCTTCACCTGCCGGTCGCCGGGAGTCTGGTAACCGGTGGCCAGGTCCTCGATCGTCCGGACGCCGGGAGTGTCGAAGCGTTCCGGCGCATCCCGGGCGGCGGCCGCGTCGGCGGCCGGGTCGACGGCCGTCAGGGCCGATACCGCCGCCTCGCGGTTCGCCGCGTAGCCGCACTCCGGGCTGTAGACGATGTCGTCCTCGCCGGTGTCGGACGGGCAGATGAACTCGGTGGAGCCGGACCCGCCCATCGCGCCGTTGGACGCCTCGACCGGGATCGCCGGGATGCCGATCCGCTCGAAGGCACGGACGTAGGCGGCGCGGTGGGCGTCAAAGGACCGGTCCAGGCCCGCGGCGTCCAGGTCGAAGCTGTAGGAGTCCTTCATGGTGAACTCGCGGGTGCGCATCAGGCCCGCCTTCGGCCGCGGTTCGTCGCGCAGCTTGGTCTGGAACTGATACCACATCTGCGGCAGCTCGCGGTAGGAGCTCAGCTCCCCGGCGAGCAGGGTGATGACCTCTTCGCTGGTCATGCTGAGCACCTGCTCGGCGCCCTTGCGGTCATGCAGCTTGAACTGCTCGTCGCCCATGATCGCGTAACGCCCGCTGCGCTGCCAGATCTCAGCCGGCTGCATGACCGGCATCAGGAACTCCTGGGCCCCGGTCCGGTTCATCTCCTCGCGGATGATGGCGATGACCTTCAGCCGGACCCGGACCGCCAGCGGCAGCAGCGAGTAGTGCCCCGCCATCAGCTGGCGGATGTACCCGGCGCGCAGCAGCAGCCGGTGGCTGGGCGCGCCCGCCTCCGCGGGGTCGTCCCGCAGCGTCG
>DASWUW010001261.1:0-2445 GCA_036406335.1 Trebonia sp. | reverse complement strand
AAGTGGCCGGCGAGGCATTCCTGGAGCTGGTCTAGGAGGCGGGGGGCGTGGCCGTCGTTGAAGCAGGAGTCCTCGATGGCGACGTGCGCGGACAGGGCGGGCAGTCCGGAGGTGACGGTCCAGACGTGCAGGTCGTGCACGCCCGGCACGTGCGGGACTTCGGCCAGGTGGGCGCGGAGGTCTTCCAGGTTCACGTCCTCGGGTGCCGCTTCCAGCAGCACCCGGCCGGAGTCGCGCAGCAGCCCCCACGCCGCCTTTACCATGAGCGCGACGACGACCAGGGAAGCGATCGCGTCGGCGCGGGTGAACCCGGTGGTCACGACGATGATCCCGGCGATGACGGTGCCGATGAACCCGTACAGGTCGGTCAGCACGTGCCGGAAGGCGCCCTCGACGTTCAGGCTGGACCGGTCCGCTCGCGCCAGCACCCAGGAAGCGGCGACGTTGACCGCGATCCCGGCGGCCGCGACCGCGATGACCGGGACGCCGTCCACCGCGGACGGGTGGAGCAGGCGGCTGATCGCCTCGGCGGTGACGATCCCGCTGACTACCAGCAGGGTGATCCCGTTGCCGGCGGCGGACAGGATCTCCGCGCGCTTCAGCCCGTACGTCCACTTGCCCGACGGGGGCCGGGCGGCCAGCGCGATTGCCCACAGCGACCCGCCGATCGCCCCTACGTCGGACAGCATGTGCCCGGCGTCCGACAGCAGCGCCAGCGACCCCGACAGAACTGCGACGATCACCTCGGCGGCCATGAATGCCGCCAGCAGCAGCAGCGCGGTCAGCAGGTACCGGCGGTCGGCATTGGCACTGGGGCCGTGCTCGTGGCCGTGTGCGGGCGGGACGCGGGAGTCATGACCAGATGGTAGCGGAATACGGCGTTATCATCGTCATGCGACGATGATAATGGTTGTCATTCCGGTGCCTGTCGCAGCGGGGACCCGGCGCGCTATCATCGCTTCATGGCGATGACAGCTCTCGGTGCGGAGATTGAGCGGATGGAGCTGGCTCCGGCGGCGGCGCTGTTCCGGTCGCTGGGCGATCCGGCGCGGCTGATGATCGTACGCCGCCTGGCGGCCGGCCCGGCGCGGGTAACGGATCTGGTCGCGGGGCTGGGACTGGCTCAGTCGACGGTGTCGAAGCACCTGGCGTGCCTGCGTGACTGCGGGCTGGTGACGTCCGAGCCGGCCGGGCGGGCGTCGGTGTTCCGGCTGGCTCAGCCGGAACTGCCGGTGATGCTGGCGGCGGCGGAAACGGTGCTGGCGGCGACCGGCAACGCGGTCACGCTGGGCCCGGAGTGGGGCGCCGGCTGCTGTGACGGAGACGAGCGGTGAGCGCGGGCCCGGCCAGACGGCCGGAACTGCTTGCCGTGGCCGGGGACTGCTGTGCTGCGGGCTGCTCCTGCCCCGGCTGCGCGGTGCCGCCGCAGCCCGGCGACCCCGGATGGCAGCGCGCGGCACGGGGGGCGTGCTGGACGCCCGTCGGCGGCGGCGGGTGGGCGTGAGCGGGTCGTGAGTTCCGGGCTGTCGTAGTTGCGTGGCGCAATTAGCCTTACGTTGCCGGATTCCCGGCAGGGGTGCCGTTAGCGTGGCCGGGTGCTGGGCACCGGGTGGGCTGAGGGGGTGGCGCTGGCGGCGGCTTTCGCGATCGCCGTGGTGTCTACCCCGGCGGGGATCTCGGGTGCGGTGCTGCTGCTGCCGTTCCAGGTCAGTGTCCTGGGCACGCCGAGTCCGGCGGTGACGCCGACGAACCTGCTGTACAACATCGTGGCCACGCCGGGCGGGCTGTACCGCTACTGGCGGCAGGGACAGACGGGCGGCCGGCTGGCGCGGGTGCTGATCGCCGGGACGCTGCCCGGTGTAGTGGCGGGATCGGTGATCCGGGTCGAGCTGCTGCCCGGTCCGCGAGTTTTTGTCCTGGTCGTCGCGGCGGTGCTGCCGCCGCTGGGGGCCTGGCTGGCCCTGACCGGGCCGCCCGCCGCCGGCCAGTCCCGGCTGCGCCTGCCCGTTGCGGTTCTGGTGCCGCTGGCCGCTGCGGGGGGTGTGCCGGGGGGATCTACGGGATCGGGGGCGGCTCAATCCTGGCTCCGGTCCTGATCGGGTCCGGCCGCGAGCCGGCCGAGGTCGCCCCGGCCGCGCTTGCCGCTACCTTCGTGACCTCCGTCGCCGGGGTGGTTACTTTCGTCGTCTTGTCCGCCCACGGTCACGGCACCGTCGCCCCGGACTGGCCGACGGGCATTGCCCTGGGGGCCGGCGGCCTGGCGGGCGCGTATACCGGCGCCCGCCTTCAGTCCCGGCTGCCGGATACGCTGATCCGCCGCCTGGTCGGGATCGCGGTGATCGCGGTCGGGGCCCGTTACCTGTGGGCCGGCCTAGCGTCCGGTAGCAGCCTCCGGGGATTCCGGTCCCGGCCGCTGCCGGCGGGCCGGGTATCCAATGCCGGCGA
>DASWUW010001260.1:0-4662 GCA_036406335.1 Trebonia sp. | reverse complement strand
CGGAGGTCCAGAATCCGGGACCCCAGCACCCGGGGGACCAGTACCCGGGGGACCAGTACCCGGGGGCCCAGGCTCCGGGAAGCGGGGCCGCCCCCGCCTCGGCCGGCCTGCAAGCGGGCGCGGTCAACGGCACGGGCGGAGCCACGCCTTCGTTCGGCGGACCGGCCGCGGCTGGCGGCGGTGACGGAACGCCGCTTCCGCCGCCCCCGGACGACGACGATTTCGACCCCGAAGACGAGGATACGTCCGTCCCGTTGGCCAACGAGCTCACCGGCATGGCCCTGGTCCAGCGGGAACTAGGCGGTCAGGTCATCGCCGAGTACGACGACTGAGCGGCCAACATCAGGATGTGCGGGGCTCGCCGAGCGCCGGAGCGGCTAAACCGTCGGCGGGCGGAAGTAGTCTTCCGGTATGGGACCTGGCGGCTTTGACATGCAGCAGATCTTCGCGGCTGCTCAGCAGGCGCTGAGCGCACAGCAGGAGCTCGCGAACAGCGAGGTGACCGGGACGGCCGGCAGCGGTGCGGTGACGGCCGTGGTCAGCGGCGTCGGCCAGCTGATCGACCTGACCATCGACCCCAGCGTGATCGACTCCGCGGACCCCGCGGAAACCGCGTCGACCGTCGCTGACCTCGTGCTCGCCGCGGTGCGGGACGCCTGGGAATCCGTGGTCGACCTCCAGCAGCGGCAACTCGGCGCGCTCGGCGGCGGGATGGGCGGGGGTATGCCCGGCGGCTTTGGCGGTGCGCCTCCCGGATTCGACCTGTCCAGCCTTGGCCTGCCCGGCTTTGGCGGCGCTCCGGCTCTCGCCTACGACGAGGACGACGAGGACGAGGACGACGACGACTTCGACGACGAAGCGGACCAGGCGCCCGGTGCCGCCCACCACGAGCCCGGCGCACTTCCCGAAGAGCACAAGGACTAGCGCCGGCCAATGTACGAAGGTGTCATCCAGCATCTGATCGACGAGCTCGGCCGCCTGCCCGGGGTCGGTCCCAAGGGTGCCCAGCGGATCGCGTTCCACCTGCTCGCGGTGGATTCCGAGGACGTCCGCCGGCTTGCTGCAGCGCTGGTCGAGGTGACCGAGCGGGTGCGGTTCTGCAAGACCTGCGGGAACGTGGCCGAGGCGGAGGAGTGCCGGATCTGCACCGACACCCGGCGCGACCCCACGCTGATCTGCGTGGTGGAGGAGCCGAAGGACGTCGCCGCGGTCGAGAAGATCCGCGAGTTCCGCGGCCGGTACCACGTGCTGGGCGGGGCGATCAGCCCGATCGACGGGATCGGCCCCGACGACCTGCGGGTCCGGGAACTGATGACCAGGCTCGCGGACGGCACGGTGACCGAGCTGATCCTGGCCACCGACCCGAACCTCGAGGGCGAGGCGACCGCGACCTACATCGCCCGGCTGGTCAAGCCGATGGGCCTGCGGGTCACCCGGCCCGCCAGCGGCCTGCCGGTCGGCGGCGACCTGGAGTACGCGGACGAGGTCACTCTCGGCCGCGCCTTCGAGGGCCGGCGGCTGCTCGACGTCTGACGTCTCCCCGGGGAACGCCCTCTCGGTACCCGTCAGCGACGCGAGATCTTCCTGGTCGCGGGCCTCTTTCCCGAAGATAAGGGGCCTCGGGCGGGGAGATAAAGTCGATTGGGCGAGCTGCCGCGGCCCGGCTAAACTTGACGGCGGTCCGCGAACTGATACCAGATAGGAGCGGCGCGCTCAATGGCCCTTGTCGTGCAGAAATACGGTGGTTCCTCGGTTGCCGACGCGGAGGGCATCAAGCGCGTAGCCAAGCGCATCGTCGCCACCAAACGAGCGGGCAACCAGGTCGTGGTGGTTGTCTCCGCGATGGGCGACACCACGGACGAGCTGCTCGACCTGGCCAACCGGGTGACCCCGGCCCCGCCCGGACGCGAGCTCGACATGCTGCTGACCTCCGGGGAGCGCATCTCGATGGCGCTGCTGGCCATGGCGATCGCCACCCTGGGCCTGGAGGCCCGCTCGTTCACCGGGTCGCAGGCCGGCGTCATCACCGATGACGTGCACGGCACGGCGCGGATCATCGACGTCACCCCGGGCCGGATCTCCTCCGCGCTCGCGGAGGGCGCCATCCCGATCGTGGCCGGCTTCCAGGGCGTCTCGCAGAACACCAAGGACATCACCACGCTGGGCCGCGGCGGCTCGGACACCACGGCGGTGGCCCTCGCGGCCGCGCTGCAGGCGGACGTCTGCGAGATCTACACCGACGTGGACGGCGTGTTCACCGAGGACCCGCGGCTGGTGCGCACCGCGCGCCGGATCCCCCGGATCACGTACGAGGAAATGCTGGAGATGGCCGCGTGCGGCGCGAAGGTGCTGATACCCCGGTGCGTGGAATACGCCCGGCGGTACAACCTGCCGATTCACGTACGGTCCTCGTTCAGCGACAAGCCAGGCACCTGGGTCAGCGGGCACGCTGGAGAAGAGTCGGAGGAAGCCGGGATGGAGCAGGCCATTATCTCTGGGGTCGCACACGACCGCAGCGAGGGCAAGATCACCGTGGTCGGCGTGCCGGACAAGGTGGGCGCCGCCGCCGGGATCTTCGGGATCGTCGCCGAGGCGGGGGTCAACATCGACATGATCGTGCAGAACGTGTCGGCCATCGCCACCGGGCGTACCGACATCTCATTTACCCTGCCCGGCGCGGACGGGCAGAAGACGCTGGAGACGCTGCGCGCCGCGCGCGAGAAGATCGGCTTCCAGGACCTGCTCTACGACGACCGGATCGGCAAGGTCTCGCTGATCGGCGCGGGTATGCGCTCGCATCCGGGCGTGAGCGCCAAGTTCTTCGCGGCGCTGGCCGAAGCGGGGGTCAACATCCAGATGATCACCACGTCCGAGATCCGGATCTCGGTGGTGGTCAGCCAGGGTGACGTGGACAACGCGGTGAACGCGACACACCGCGCGTTCGGTCTCGATGCCGACGAGGTCGAGGCGGTCGTGTACGGGGGGACCGGGCGATGAGTGCGGCCGGCCGGCGTCCCGTCCTCGCCGTGGTCGGCGCCACCGGCGCCGTCGGCACGGTGATGCTTGACCTGCTTTCCAGCTCCGGCGACGTCTGGGGGGAGATCAGGCTGATCGCGTCGCCCCGGTCGGCCGGCCGCCGGCTGACCGTGCGCGGCGCCGAGACCGAGGTCGTCGCGCTGTCGGCCGATGCCTTGGACGGTGTGGACGTGGCCATGTTCGACGTGCCGGACGAGGTGTCCGCGGCCTGGGTTCCGGTCGCCACGGCGCGCGGCGCGGTCTGCGTGGACAACTCCGGGGCGTTCCGGATGGACCCCGAGGTGCCGCTGGTGGTGCCCGAGGTCAACCCGGGTGATGCCCGGGTACGGCCCAAGGGGATCGTCGCCAACCCCAACTGCACCACCTTGTCGCTGATCGTCGCGGTGGGCGCGCTGCACCGCGCGTTCGGGCTGGAGGAGCTGGTGGTCGCCTCCTACCAGGCGGCCTCCGGCGCGGGCCAGGCGGGCATCGACACCCTCTACGCGCAGCTGGACAAGGTCTCGGGCACCCGCACGCTGGGCCAGCGGGCGGGCGACGTGCGCAGCGCGGTGGGCGACCTCGGGCCGTTCCCCGCGCCGCTGGCGCTCAACGTAGTGCCCTGGGCGGGCTCGCTGAAGGAAGCGGGCTGGTCCTCGGAGGAGCTCAAGATCCGCAACGAGTCGCGCAAGATCCTGGGCCTGCCCGGGCTGCGGGTCAACGCGACCTGTGTCCGGGTGCCGGTGGTGACGACGCACTCGGTTGCGGTACACGCCCGGTTCTCCCGGCCGGTCGGCCGGGATGCCGCCTGGGCGACGCTGCGGGCCGCGCCGGGCGTGGTGCTGAACGACGACCCGGAGCGGGGCGGCTACCCGACGCCGGCTGACGTGGTGGGCACCGACCCTACCTGGGTGGGCCGGGTGCGCGAGTCGCTGGATGACCCGAACGGCATCGAGTTCTTCGTCTGCGGGGACAACCTGCGCAAGGGGGCGGCGCTGAACACGGCCCAGATCGCCGAGCTGGTGGCAGCGGAGCTCACAGAATAACCGCAAACGACTACTCAACGCCTATAACGCCAGGCCCGCGCCTGGCGTTATAGGGGTGGGTGTAACCTGAAGTCCGTTTTTGTCGACGTTAACTAGTTAACAGTAGTTATATATATTGTTTCGTGTCCCAATGGTTATCTACGCTGATACAGTCGAGACCGCCAAGTGACGAAAGTCCCGGCGCGATAGCGGGCGCGCGGTGGAGTGACGCTCTACAGGCACTGTTCACTCACTGTCCAGGAGGTAATCCGTGGCCTCGACTCGCAGCCGTCCCCGCGGCCGTGAGCACGCTCGCCCGTCCGCTGGCGGCGTGGCGGCTGAGCACTCGACCAAAATCTACTCGGTCGCGGTCTCCGGCGTAATCGTCATCGTCGCGTTTCTGGCCCTGACCAGCGTCGGGCATGATATCGACGCCGCTACCCAGCATTTCATGCTGTTTTACGCGGGCGTGTTCGCGCTGATCGCCCTGTGCGCGTCGACCGGGCTGGGCCTGGTGGCCACGGACCGGATGTTCCTCAACCCGGCGCGCCGGGTGTTCATCCAGTCCGCGCACCGGGCGGCCTCGTTCGGCGCCGTGACCTTCCTGGTCATCCACATCATCACC
>DASWUW010001259.1:0-1921 GCA_036406335.1 Trebonia sp. | reverse complement strand
TTCGGTGGCGGCGGCAGGCGCTCCGCCTACGACAGCCCCGGGCGGGGCGTTGAAGACCGTCCGCATCGGCAGCGTGACGGTGCTGGCCAACGCGAAGGGTCGCACGCTGTACTGGTTCGCCTCCGATACTGCCACCAGGTCGGCCTGCTACGGGTCGTGCGCCTCCTACTGGCCGCCGGTGACCGGACCGGCGACCGCGGGCCCGGGCGTCACCGGCAAGCTTGCCACGATCAACCGCTCGGACGGGTCGGTCCAGGCCAGCTATGACGGGCATCCGCTGTACACCTACGTCGGCGACAGCGCCATCAGACAGGCCAACGGCAACGGGATCAACCTGAACGGCGGGTTGTGGCACGAGGTAACCGCCTCCGGCTAGCAGCTGTTTGGCGGCGGGCACGGACGGCTGCCCGCCGGGCTGCCTGCCGGCCATCCAGTCGGGCCAGATGCGGGCGTCGAGGGCTAGCAGCCGCTCGATGATCCTGGCCCGCAGCCCGGCGAAGGCGCGGGACGCAGTTCCTTCGTCGGCCTGCAGCAGGTGACCAACGGTGATCAGAAGAACCCGCCTACGAGAGGATTTGACAATGCCCGAACTCCGCTATGACACCCTGCTCGTGAGCAGAGGCCCGCATCCAGGCCAGCGACGGGTACCGGGACGGATTCTGGGGCAGGCTGTTCCCCGGGCAGATCCCGCAGCCGGTGATTCCGCCAAGCTGGCCGGCGACACCATCGCCCTTGAGGGTTGCCGTGTCCCCGGCCTTTGGGCTGAGCCCACGCAAGTATTCGAAATTTCTGTGAAAGGCATGCTGACGGTCGGCATGGCGGCTGCGGTGGGCGGCCGCGGTTCTTCTTCCGGCGCAGCGGGCGCAGCGGGCGCAGACAGCGTAGAACTCGCTGGAGATGTCTCTGACGGCCAAGGCGGGCTACCAGGGCAGACTGGCGCTGGTCCAGTGGGTGAGCGTGTCCAGGTCCGCCATCTTGTTGACGTGCCGGGGCGGCGTCGCGAACGTCGAGTGGGGCCGCACCCGAAGCACGACCCGCTGCTCTTCCCGCGCGAGCTGGGCTATCTGCCGGCGCCGCTCGTCCGGAACCGGTTCGCCGGCCATGAGCTCGACCACCTGTCGCAAGACGTCGGCGGCCTGGTCCGCGTCCCGTTCCAGGACCGCGGTGCCGTAGACCTGCAGGTAGGTCAGCGGCCATTGCTCATCGAGCACGCACAGGCTCACCTGCGGGTCGCGCTGCACCGCCTTCGCCTTGCCGCGCGCCTCCATGGTGGAGACGAGGATGTCGTCACCGTCCATCACGTAGTAGACGATCGTCATGGCCGGACCGTGCTCGCGCCGGGAGTAGCCGAACACGCAGGTCCGGTGATCGCGCACGAACTGGCGGCGCTGGTCAGCATCCATTAGCGGCCTTCTAACTGATTATCTAGCGGCGGCGGGCACGTCCGGGTTCGAGCGTGCCGAGCAGACCTGCCTGTTTTTACGAGGGACTGGAGGAATGATGACACAGCCGCGGATACCGCTGGTCGACGCGCACGCTTACTTCGTGACCGAGGACTCCATGGCCGCCCTTCCGCACCAGGTTCCCGGCGTCGGATAAGTCGTCAGCCTGACCGGGGTCGTTGAGTGAACACGGGCGGAAGTGCCAGCGGTTCCGGCTTACGATGGCCATGGACGCCAAGAGCTGGGTGGATGTGATGTCGACAGTGAAGCGTGCCGCCGAACAACCGGACCGGGCCGGCCGGCCAGCCGGCGATAACGAGCCGGCCGACGGACGTGCCGCCCGGTCGCACCGCTCCCGCCGGGCGATCGTCGAAGCGCTGCGGGCACTGCACGCCGAGGGTGACCTCCGCCCGACCGCCCCGCGGGTAGCCGAGCGGGCCGGGGTGTCGGTCCGCACGGTCTGGCAGCAGTTCGCCGAC
>DASWUW010001258.1:0-10801 GCA_036406335.1 Trebonia sp. | reverse complement strand
CGGGAGTCCTCGGCGCGGCGGGAGTGCTGACCGCGTGCAGTACCGCGACCGTGCCCTACGACGCGAACGACGCCGGCCAGGCGCCAGCTCCGGCGGGTCCGCCCGCGACGGCCGGGACCGCCTCGGCCGAGGCCGCCGGATCGGCGAAAAGCGGGGCCAAGAGCAGCGGGCCGACGGGTACCCTGCTCGGCCTGGCCGCGGATATCCCGGTGGGGGGCGGGAAGGTCTTCACCGCGGCCAAGGTGGTCGTCACCCAGCCGTCGAAGGGCGAGTTCAAGGCCTTCAGCGCGGTCTGCACCCACGTCGGGTGCCTGTGCAACCAGGTCGCGGGCGGCACGATCGACTGCCCCTGCCACGGCGCCAAGTTCAAGATCACGGACGGTTCGGTAGTCACCGGCCCGGCGCCCGCCGCGCTGGCCGCGGCCTCGGTCAAGGTCAGTGACGGAAAGCTCCTGCTGCAGTAGGCCGCCCGGTCAGGCCGATCCACAGCGCGACCATCAGGTAGAGCAGGCCGCTGAAGCCCAGGCCCAGCGCGATGATGACCCCGAGGACGGTCAGCACCGGATTGGGCCAGTGCACGCGGACCAGCAGCGCGGCGGCGATCGCGAGCGCGCCCGTGCCGGCCAGCCCCGCGGTAGCGAGCCGGGACCGGGTGCGCGCCGGGGTGCGGCCGGAGCTGAGCGGCCCCGGATCGCCCGGCGCCGGGGGGCCCGCGCTCGCCGGCTGGGCCAGCGCGGTCGCCCGGGAGATCGCGTGCCCCACGTCGCCGGCGACAACCGGCACGCGCAGCAGCGTGTCGAGCGGGCTCTTGCGCCAGGCGTACACCGAGACCTCGCCGCCGCGGGTGCGGGCGAGGGACACCTTGAACTCGTCGACCAGCACCGCGGTGATGTCCGCGAGCCTGATCCGGCGCACGATCAGCCCCATCCGCAAGCGGAGCAGCCCCGCCTCCTCGTCCACCGTCACCGACGCGCCGAACGCGGCCATGCTGAGCCCCCACACGCCGAAGACCGCCGCGACCGGCAGGCCGAGCCAGAGCGGGAGGAACACCAGCGCGATCGCCGCTCCGGCGGCGCAGACCACGAAGGACTTGACCCGGAGCACGGCCGGGCCCGGCCAGCGCTGCCCGGATGTCTGGTTCGGCATGGGCAGATTATGCCGCATGCCGCCGGCCCCGGCCGCAGAGAGGAGTGCTCGGCCCGACATCGGGGGTTACGGGCGGCGGCCGGACCCGGAGGTGGCAAGATACCGGAGATGGGCTCGTTGATGCTGCTGGACACGGCGTCGCTGTACTACCGCGCGTTCTACGGGATGCCGGAGACGGTGACCGCGCCGGACGGAACGCCGGTGAACGCGATCCGCGGGCTGCTGGACGCTATCGCGCGGCTGGTCCGCGACCACCGGCCGGCCCGGCTGGTCGCCTGCCTGGACGCCGACTGGCGTCCGGCCTTCCGTACCGCCGTCATCCCCGAGTACAAGCAGCACCGGGCCGAGCCCGACGGGTCCGAGCAGACGCCGCCCGGCCTCGCGGTGCAGATCCCGCTGATCACCCAGGTGCTGATCGCCTCCGGCATCGCACTGGCCGAGTACGACGGCTACGAGGCCGACGACATCATCGCCACCCTTGCCACCCGGGCCCGGCAGCCGGTCGACGTCGTCACCGGGGACCGGGACCTGTTCCAGCTGATCGACGACAAGCGGCAGGTCCGCGTGCTGTACACGGTCAAAGGCCTGGGCAAGCTCGACCCGGTCACCGAGGCGGAGGTCGCGCGCAAGTACGACATCCCGGGAGACCGCTACGCGGACTTCGCCGTGCTGCGCGGCGACCCGAGCGACGGGCTGTCCGGCGTACCCGGGATCGGCGAGAAGACCGCGTCCGCGCTGATCCGGGCCTTCGGTGACCTGGAGAGCCTGAAGAGCGCGCTCGACCTGGGCCACGGCGGATTCCCCCCGGGCACGCGGAAGAAGCTCGAGGCCGGCCGCCATTACCTCGACATCGCCCCCGCCGTGGTGCGCACCGCCACCGACGTCCCGCTGGACGAGGCCATCGACGGCGCCCTCCCGGCGGTTCCGCCCGACCCGGAAACCCTGACCGAGATCGGCGCCGACCTCGGCCTCGGCTCCTCGCTGACCCGGTTCCGCGCCGTGGTCACCACGCAGTCCTAAGGAGACCCGTGACCGACGACACCGTCCTCTACCCCACCCAGCGCCTGGCCCGCGTGGCGGAGGTCGTCCGGGCCGCCGGGATCGACGTCCTGCTGCTCACCCCGGGCCCGGACCTGCGCTACGTGACCGGCTACGACGCCAAGCAGCTGGAACGGCTGACCTGCCTGGCGATCCCGGCTGGGGCCGACCCGTTCCTGCTGGTGCCGGCCCTGGAGCTGAAGGCGGCGCAGGCGTCGCCGGCCGGCGCCCTTGACCTGGAGATCATCACCTGGGGAGAGACCACGGACCCGTTCGGGATGATCGCGGGCGCCATCGGCGAGCCGCGCACCGTCGCCTTGTCGGACCGGATGTGGGCGCTGCACGTGCTGCAGTTCGCCGGCCTCTTCCCGCGGGCCCGGCAGCAGCTGGCCAGCACGGTCCTGTCCCCGCTGCGGATCCGCAAGAGCCAGGCCGAGATCGCGGCGCTGCGGGAGGCGGGGGAGGCGATCGACCGGGTGCACGCCCGCGTCCCCGACTGGCTGCGGCCGGGGGTGACCGAGCGGGAGGTCGGCGCCCAGATCGCCGAGGCCATCCTGGCCGAAGGACACGCTCAGGTCGACTTCACGATCGTCGGCTCCGGCCCGAACGGGGCTTCCCCCCACCACGAGGTCTCCGACCGGGTGATCGGGCCCGGCGACGTCGTCGTGGTGGACATCGGCGGCACGATGCCGTCCGGCTACTGCTCCGACTGCACCCGGGTCTACGCGGTCGGCCACGCCCCCGATGAGTTCACCGCCTACTACGAGGTGCTCAAGCGGGCCCAGGAGGCCGCGACGTTCAGCGTCCGGCCCGGCGTCAGCGCCGAGAGCATCGACCGGACCGCCCGCGAGATCATCGCCGAGGCCGGGTACGGCGAGTGGTTCATCCACCGTACCGGCCACGGTATCGGCCTGGAATCCCACGAGGACCCGTACATCGTCGAGGGCAACACCATTGCCCTGGAGCCCGGCATGGCCTTCTCTATCGAGCCGGGCATCTACCCGGGGCCGCACGGCGCCCGCATCGAGGACATCGTGGTCTGCGCCGACCCGGCGACCGACGGGGCGGGGTGCCTGCGGATGAACAACGCCCCGCGCGACCTGGTGATCGTATGAGCCGGACCCGACCCGCCCGCTGAGTCCCCGGGTTGCCTGGGAATGTGACGCTAAACACTCACCCGCGGTATCGCCGCCGGGCCGCAGGGTGGACCTATGACACAGACCCAGCCAACCGCCGACCAACTAGCTCAGACCTGGTGCGCGACGGGGAACGACGACCCGGCGCTGGCCGAACCGTCGGCGGCATCGACCTGCTTCAGTTCGACGCGGGCCGGATAGACCGCGCCTGGTCCTGGTCCTGGACCGGGACCCGGCCGCTGCTCTTCTGAGTTAGTCGTCGGTGCCGTTCTGCTCGGCCAGGAACTGCTCGAACTGCGCCGCGAGCTCGTCCGCGGTCGGCATTTCCTCACCCTCGGCCAGCAGGTTCTCGCCGTCGTGGACGGAGGCGTCGTACTGCGCTTCCAGGCCCTGCACCAGCTCGGCGACCTCCGCCGACTCGGCCACCTGACGGTCGATGAGCGTATTGGTCTTGTCCGCCGCCTCGCGCAGCTCCAGCGCGGGCAGGTCGAGACCGGTCGCCTCGGTGAGCGCGTCGATCAGGGTGAGCGCGGCCGTCGGGTAGGCGGCCTGGGACAAGTAGTGCGGCACCTGGACGACCAGGCCGATCGCGTCCCGGCCGGCCTCGCCGAAGCGGAACTCCATCAGCGAGGACGCCGACGCCGGGACCTGGAGCTTGGACGGCAGCGGGACCCGGGGGATGACCAGCCCGGGCCGGGACGCGTGGGTGATGACGCCCAGGGGCCGGGTGTGCGGAACGCCCATGGGGACGCCGAAGTAGGTGATCATCGGTCCCGCCCCGAGACGCTCGGCGACCGTCCGCGCCGCGGTCACGAACCCTTCCCACTCGCGGTCCGGCTCCGGTCCGGTGAGCAGCAGGAACGGCTTGCCCTCGGCGTCGGTGAGCTTGAACACGGACAGCTCGGGGGCGTCGTAGGTTTCCCACTTGCCGTTGTCAAAGGTCATCAGGGGCCGCCGGGAGCGGTAGTCGAGCAGCCGGTCGGTGTTGAACCGGGCCACCGTGGTGTGCTCGAAGGCCTCCAGGAGGTGCTCGGTCAGCAGGCGCCCGGCCGCGCCCGCGTCCATGAACCCCTCCAGGTAGACGAGCAGCGCCATGCCGCCGGACTCGGAACCGTCGGGGGCGGGGCTGCCAGACTCCGGGTCTACCGCGTCGCGGGGGCCGCTTTCGGGCGTCGCGCTGCTGTCCAGTTCGAAGAGTTCATCCGGCTGCATACTTCCAGTTTCCCACCGCGCCGGACAACTTTGGCCGCGATGCCGCTTTTCGAGCCCGGCCGCGGCGCACGGTCAGTGCCCGAAACTAACCCGTTACCCGTGCTGTCACAGTGCAGGCTGATTGCACGTTAAGTTGTCGTAGTGGAAGAGATTGACCGCCGTATCGCGTCCCTGCTGTCCCGCAACGGACGGATGAGCTTTACCGAACTAGCCCGGCAAGCTGGGCTTTCGGTGTCCGCCGTGCACCAGCGGGTGCGCCGGCTGGAGACCGACGGCGTCATCACCGGGTACGTAGCTCTGTGTGACCCCGAGGTCATCGGGCTGCCGCTGACCGCCTTCGTGTCGATCAAGCCGTTCGACCAGGCGGCGCCGGACGACGTGCCGGAGCGGCTGCGGGAGCTGGAGGAGATCGAGGCCTGTCACAGCGTGGCGGGCGACGAGAACTACATCCTCAAAGTCCGGGTCGCCTCGCCGCGCGGCCTGGAGGACCTGCTGCAGCAGATCCGCACGCTGGCCAACGTCTCTACCCGCACCACGGTGGTGCTGTCCACCTCCTACGAGAACCGCCCGCCGAAGATCTGAGCCCTCACTGAGGGCGCAGGCCGTCCAGCATCAGCCCGAGCAGCCGGTCGGTTTCGGCCGGCGCCTGCTCGGTGGCGATCACCACCCCGTGCACCAGGCGCAGCACGTCGATCGGCTTGATGTCGTTGCGGAGCATGCCCGCCTGCTGGGCCCGGGTCATCAGCCGCTCGGCGGTGTTGTTCATGGCGCCCCAGCAGCTGGTCATCAACGGGGAGTCCTTGCCCAGCGACTCGACCAGCACCCGGGACAGGCCCCGCTTAGTCGCCATGTAGGCGGCCATCGCGCGCAGCCAGCCGGCCAGGGCCTGGTCCGGGGCGGAGCTGATCATGTATTCGTCGGCGGCCGCGCAGACGGTCTCCACCTGGCTGCGGAAGACCGCCGCCTGCAGGTCGACCCGGGTCGGGAAGTGCCGGTAAAGCGTACCGATACCTACTCCGGCCCGGCGGGCGATGTCTTCCAGCGGCGCGTCCGCTCCGTTCTCGGCGAACGCCGCGGTCGCGGCCTCGAGCAGCTTGGCCCGGCTGCGCCGGGCGTCGGCCCGCATGCGAGGTTCCGCTTCGCCCGCTTCGGCGCGGGGATTTTCTGTCGTGTTCATCGGTTATGCACACTACCGGTTTGCCAAACGGAGGGAGCCTCCGTATAGTAACCGGAGTGAACCTCCGTATCTTTCCCCATCATCGTACCTTGAGCCCGGCGGGCGCGGTAGCAGGTGTCAGGACCTCCCGTGACCGGCGGCCCGGTGCCCGTCCGGGTGTCGCCCTGGCGATCATGCTCGGCGCTCAGCTCATGATCATTTTGGACGCGACGGTAGTGAACATCGCGCTGCCCCATATCCAGACCGGGCTGCATTTCTCCGCCACGAGCCTGTCCTGGGTACTGAACGGGTACACGCTGACCTTCGGCGGCCTGCTGCTGCTGGGCGGGCGGGCCGGCGACATCCTCGGCCGCCGCCGGATGTTCCTGGCCGGCATCACCGTCTTCACCCTCGCCTCGCTGGCCGGCGGCCTCGCGCCGGACGCGGGCGTGCTGCTTGCCGCCCGTGCCGTCCAGGGCGTCGGCGGCGCGCTGGCCTCGCCCGCCGTGCTCGCGCTGGTCATCAGCGCTTACCCGGAGGGCCGGGAGCGGACCAAGGCGCTGGGGATCTACACCGGCGTGGTCATGGGCGGCAGCTCGCTCGGCCTCGTCCTCGGCGGGGTGATCACCCAGTGGCTCGACTGGCGCTGGGTGCTGTTCATCAACATCCCCATCGGGATCGCCGTGCTGATCGCCACCCCGCGCTTCGTGGCCGAGACGGACCGGGTACCCGGCCGGTTCGACCTGGCCGGGGCGGTCACCTCGGTGGCCGGCGTCGGCGCCCTGGTGTACGCCTTCATCCGGTCGGCGTCCAACGGCTGGGGCGACTCCGTCGCGATCGCCTCGTTCGGGGCCGCCGCCGTGCTGCTCGCGGCTTTCCTGATGATCGAGACGCGAGCCGAGGAGCCGATCACGCCGCTGCGGCTGTTCGCCGACGTCGGCCGGTCCGGGTCGTTCGTGGCCCGGCTGCTGCTGGTGGCGGGCATGTTCGGGATGTTCTTCTTCCTGACCCAGTTCCTGCAGGACGTCCTTGGCTTCAGCCCGATCGCGGCGGGCATCGCCTTCCTGCCGATGACGGTCGCGCTGTTCGCGGTCTCCCGTTTCGTGCCGCGGCTGCTTCCGGTCGTCGGCCCGCGGCGGCTGATGATCGCCGGGCTGCTCCCGGTGATCGCCGGGATGGCCTGGCTGTCCCGGGTGTCGCCGGACACCAGCTACTGGAGCGGCGTTTTCGGGCCGATGCTGCTGATCGGCCTCGGCATGGGCGTGGTGTTCGTGCCGCTGACCACCATCTCGCTGGCCGGGGTGCGCCGCGAGGACTCCGGCGCCGCCTCCAGCATGGTCAACGTCATGCAGCAGGTCGGCGGGTCGCTGGGCCTGGCGGTACTGGTCGCGGTCTTCGGCACCGCCACCCGCAGCGCCGCCGCCCACCCGGCCGGCCTGACCGGCACCGCGCTCCAGCACCAGGTGCTCGCCCACGGCATGTCGACCGCCTTCGGCCTGGCCGCGATCTTTGACGTCGCCGCCCTGGTCCTGGTCGTCACCCTGCTCCGCGAGCGCAAGCCGGCCGTGCCCGACACTCCGGCCGAC
Organism: Trebonia sp.; assembly: GCA_036406335.1. GTDB lineage: Bacteria > Actinomycetota > Actinomycetes > Streptosporangiales > Streptosporangiaceae > Trebonia. The sequence goes on along the minus strand of DASWUW010001258.1, from coordinate 3,527 downwards.
CTGGCCGAAGAAGAGATGGCGGCCACCGCTGGCACCGAGTAGCACGCCGCCCGCCAGCCGCCCGCCAGCCGGCGGGCGGCTAGCTGCGGTCCGGCGGGCTGATGGTCAGCGGGACCGCCTCCGTGGCGGGCGCGGAGACGGCGAACCGGAGTGAATCCTTTGGGCGCAGACTACGAACCGATGAGAGCCGGATCACGTTGCCGCATCCCGGCGTTGGCTGCCCCACCCGGCGCAGCGGTAATAGAAGAGAACGCGGCTCCCGTTGCCACCCCCCTTTAGCCGGTACATAGGGCAGTGTTCGCAGGGCGGGCAGACAGCGGTAGCGGACGGGCTTGCTGGTGCTCTCTTCGACCTCATCTGGGGGAACAAGGCTTCGCTGGCACTGGTGCCCCAGGTAAGTCGGGTTCTTGACGATGCGCCCAACGACCGCTCCTCACCGCTTCCCGCCTGATGAGGGCTTGCCCCTGCATCGTTTAGCCATTGTGCGGTCTTGTTCATCGACCACGCGTTCGACGGCGTCTTGCCGCTCTTCGTAGGCGCGATCGGCGGCGACCCTCCACAGCGTGCTCCGTCTGGGCGGTGCTTGAGCATGCCCCATCCGGAGCCGGGCCCATCGCAGTCGGCGAGGCGCAGGGCGACGGCTTCCTCCGGGCGAAGCGCGGCGTAGTACAGGCAGCCGAAGAAGGCGGCCAACGCCGACCGGATCCGGTCGGCCGCGTAGCCGAGCGCGCTGTGCAGGACGGCGCGCTTGCGGATGATGATGTGGCGCCGGCCCGGCTGGGCCGTAAGTCCCTAGCGGGTATTCGGCGAACCCTTAAGGGGTATTCGCTAAACCAGCCAGGGGTACTCATAGTGCAGAGGTGATTGTGCGTCGCGCTGGACGTCAGGAATCCGACTTCTTTAGCGTACTGTGATATTGGCCGCTCGCGACCTGCTGTGTGAGCATAGGTGTATCCGGCAGACGAAGGAACAGTAAATGCAGGACGTTACGGGCCTTGCCCGGATCGCCGTACTGTGCGGGAATTGCAGCTGCGGGTGTGTCCTGAATTGTGAAGCCACTGCCGGCCTCATCCCGGCTTGAGCGGCTCGTTCAGAACCGGGAGCCGGCTACCGGAGCGTGGTGGCTCCGATGGCCCGGCTCACGCCCGGGCGCCGCGCAGGACGGCGTACGTGATCAGGTGTCACGGCGGAGACGCCGTCCAGCCCGCGCAGTTCACTGGTGACCGCGTTCGCGCAGTGCTGGCAGGTCATTCCCGTCACCTTGTAGCTCGTCGTGGTCATCGGCTTCCCTCCGGATACTGGTTCTTCTGTCGGAGATGCTGGTTCAGGACCGGACGAGGCGGGCGATCGCCTCCGAGGCTTCCCTGACCTTTTCGGCCGCGCCGTCGCCGCCCTCGGCCACCGCCTCGGCGACGCAGTGGGCGAGGTGATCCTCGAGCAGGCCGAGGGCAACCGCCTGCAGGGCCTTGGTCGCTGCCGACACCTGGGTGAGGATGTCGATGCAGTACTTATCCTCGTCGATCATCCGCTGCAGGCCGCGGACCTGGCCCTCGATCCGGCGCAGTCGTCTGAGGTAACTGTCCTTGCCGGGGGTGTAACCATGCATGATCTGTTTCCGTTCGGTCTTGGCTACCCGCGCGGAGGGGATACCGCTGCAGGCGAAGGCTGTTGGCGACCACGAAGAGGGAGGACAGCGTCATCGCGGCGGAGGCGACGATCGGGTTGAGGAAGCCGAGCGCGGCCAGCGGGACCGCGGCGGCGTTGTACCCGAAGGCCCACCCGAGGTTGCGGCGGATGGTGCGGAAGGCAGCGCGGGCCAGTCCGATCGCGTCCGGGACGCATCGCAGGTCGTCGCGGAGCAGGATCATGTCCGCGGCGGCAATAGCGACGTCGGTGCCGGACCCGAGGGCGAGCCCGAGGTCAGCCGCGGCGAGCGCGGGCCCGTCGTTGACACCGTCGCCGACCATGGCCACCCGGTACCCGTCCGCCTGGAGCCGGGTGATGACAGCGGCTTTATCGGCCGGCAGCGTCCCCGCGATGACCTCATCGATGCCCACGGCGGCGGCGACGGACCGCGCTGTCGGCTCGTTGTCGCCGGTCAGCAGGATGGGGCGCAGCCCGAGGGCCCGCAGTTCGGCGATGGCGGGGCCGGCGGACGGCTTGACCGCGTCGGCGACCGCGATGGCCCCGCGGGCCGCGCCAGCCCAGCCAACGAGCACAGCAGTCTGGCCGGCCTGCTCCCACTCCCGGCACTGCCCGGCGAGGCCGGCGGGCACGGACAGGCCGTGGTCGGCCAGCAGCCTCTCCCGCCCGACGAGAACCTCGAGGCCGTCGACGGTGCCGCGTGCTCCGAGCCCGGGCAGCGCCCGGAACCCGGCGGCCGGCGGCAGCGGCGCCGCTTCCGCCGTCGCGGCCGCGGTGATTGCCGCGGCTACCGCGTGCTCAGAGGCCTGCTCGACCGCCCCCGCGCAGCGCAGCAGCTCGGCCCGGCTCACGCCGTCGGCGGGCCGCACGCCGGCCAGCGACATCTGGCCGGTGGTGACCGTTCCCGTCTTGTCCAGGACGACCACGTCGACCGAACGCGAGGATTCGAGGGCCTGGTAGCCCTTGACGAATATCCCGCTGGCGGCGCCGCGGCCGGACGCCGCGACGAGTGCCGCCGGCGTCGCCAGGCCGAGCGCGCACGGGCAGGCGATGATCAGTACGGCGAGCCCGGCGCTGAACGCGGCTGAGGCAGGCGACCCGGCGATCAGCCAGCCCGCCAGGGTGGCGGCGGCGCACGCGAGGACGGCGGGTACGAAGACGCCGCTGATCCGGTCGGCGAGCCGCTGGACTGCGGCTTTCTCCGCCTGCGCGTCCTCGACCAGCCTGATCAGCCATGACAGCTGGGTGTCCGGCCCGGTCCGGACTGCGCGGACGACGATCCGTCCGGTGAGCACGACGGTTCCGCCGATGACCGTGTCACCCTCGCCCGCCTCGCCCGGCACCGACTCGCCGGTCATCGCGGAGCGGTCGACGTCGGTCTCACCGAATTCGACCTCGCCGTCCGCGGCGATGGTCTCGCCAGGCCGTACGACGAACCTCATCCCCGGCCGCAGCTGGCTCGCCGGGACCAGGTGCTCGGTGCCGTCCGGCCCGAGCAGGCATACCTCCCGGGCCGCGGCCGCCGCCAGGTCGCGCATGGCCTGGCTGGCGATGCGCCTGGCCCGGGCCTCGTAGACCCGGCCGGCCAGCAGGAACGTGGCGACCGTGGCCGCGGTCTCCAGGTAGATGCCGCCGCCGGAGTCGTGGAAGAGCCGTTCCCACAGCGACCCGCCCTGGCCGCCGCGGTCGAGCGCGAACATGGCGTAGACCGACCAGCCGCAGGCGGCGAGGACGCCGAGCGACACCAGCGTGTCCATCGTGGAGGTGCCGTGCCTGGCGTTCTTCAGCGCGGCCCGGTGAAACGGCCACGCGCACCACAGGGCCACCGGGGCCGTGCAGGCGATGAGCAGCCACTGCCACCCCGGGAACCGCAGCGACGGGAC
>DASWUW010001257.1:0-8963 GCA_036406335.1 Trebonia sp. | reverse complement strand
ACGGGCTTCTGGTTGAAGCAGGTGCCCTGGTTGGAGCGGCGGAACTTCTGGATGTGATAGGTCGTGCGGGTCCCGTCGTCGTTCATCACGGTGACGTAGTCCGCGCAGGACTCCTCGACCAGGCCGGCCTTCTCAGCCAGGATCACGTCCCCGGCGTCGGTCGCGCAGCGGTACTCCATGCCGGTGCCGACCAGCGGCGCCTCGGACCGCAGGAGCGGCACGGACTGGCGCTGCATGTTGGACCCCATGAGCGCGCGGTTGGCGTCGTCGTGCTCGAGGAACGGGATCATGGCGGTCGCGACCGACGTCATCTGGCGCGCCGACACGTCCATGTAGTCGACCTCGTCCGGCGGGATCTGGTCGACCTCGCCGCCCTTGCGGCGGACGAGCACGCGGTTGGTCCCGAACCGGCCGTCCGCCCCGATCGGGGTGTTGGCCTGCGCGATGACGTGCCGGTCTTCCTCGTCCGCGGTCAGGTAGTCGACCTGGTCGGTGACCAGGCCGTCGACCACGCGGCGGTACGGGGTCTCCACGAACCCGAACGGGTTTACCCGGGCGAAGCTGGCCAGCGAGCCGATGAGGCCGATGTTCGGGCCTTCCGGCGTCTCGATCGGGCACATCCGGCCGTAGTGGCTGGGGTGCACGTCACGAACCTCGAACCCGGCCCGCTCACGGGACAGGCCGCCCGGGCCAAGCGCGGACAGGCGGCGCTTGTGGGTCAGCCCGGCCAGCGGGTTGGTCTGGTCCATGAACTGCGACAGCTGGCTGGTGCCAAAGAATTCCTTGATCGACGCCACCACCGGGCGGATGTTGATCAGGGTCTGCGGCGTGATCGCCTCGACGTCCTGGGTCGTCATCCGCTCGCGGACCACGCGCTCCATCCGGGCCAGTCCGAGACGGACCTGGTTCTGGATGAGCTCGCCGACAGTCCGCAGCCGCCGGTTGCCGAAGTGGTCGATGTCGTCGGTCTCGATGACGATCGAGCGCTCGCCGCGGGACTGCTCTTCCTCGCCCGCGTGCAGCTTGACCAGGTACTCGATCGTGGAGACAATGTCTTCTTCGGTCAGCGTGCCCTGGCGGATCGGCTGCTCGAGCCCGAGCTTGCGGTTGACCTTGTACCGGCCCACCTTGGCCAGGTCGTACCGCTTCGGGTTGAAGTAAAGGTTGTCCAGCAGCGACTGCGCCGACTCGCGCGTCGGCGGCTCGCCCGGGCGCAGCTTGCGGTAGATGTCAAGCAGTGCGTCGTCCTGGCCGGCGGTGTGGTCCTTCTCCAGGGTGGCGCGCATTGACTCGAAGTCGCCGAAGCGCTCCAGGATGCGGGCGTCGTCCCAGCCGAGGGCCTTCAGCAGCACGGTGACCGACTGCTTGCGCTTACGGTCGATACGGACCCCGACGCTGTCGCGCTTGTCGATCTCGAACTCGAGCCAGGCACCCCGGCTCGGGATCACCTTGCAGGAGTAGATGTCCTTGTCGCTCGTCTTGTCGACCTGCCGGTCGAAGTACACGCCGGGCGAACGGACGAGCTGGCTGACCACCACGCGCTCGGTGCCGTTGATGATGAACGTGCCCTTACGGGACATGAGCGGGAAGTCGCCCATGAAGACCGTCTGGCTCTTGATCTCACCAGTGGTGTTGTTGATGAACTCCGCCGTCACGAACATCGGCGCGGAGTACGTCATGTCCTTGTCCTTGCACTCCTCGTCGGAGTACTTGGGCGGCTCGAAACGGTGGTCGCGGAAAGACAGGGACATCGTGCCGGAGAAGTCCTCGATCGGGCTGATCTCCTCGAAGATCTCCTCGAGGCCGGACTGCTCGGCGATGTTCTTGTTTCCAGCTTCCCTCTGAGCCTGGATCCGCGCCTTCCACTTTTCATTGCCGAGCAACCAGTCGAACGACTCGGTCTGCAAGGCCAGCAGATCGGGAACCTTCAAAGGCTCGTTGATCCGCGCGAAAGATACGCGGCGGGGACCAAGGTTCGTGGCGGAGGCGCTGCGCGATGCTGCCAACAGGGGTCCTTCCGAACTTGTCGCGGAACTATCTCGCGCATGCAAACGACCCGCGGCTAAGCCACCTGCGAAAAGGACTCCGAAGAGGCGCCAAGAGAGGCAGAGTAGAGACCGCGGACGTTAGAGTGCAGCGCAAATAGTCAGTGTAGCCAAAGACTGCACTGCTTGTCAACGGTACGCCTGTATGTGGTCACCTTGCTTCGCAGCATCCCCTGCCGGGAGCCAAACGTCAAGCCGAAACCGCCTCGTACAGAAGGGTTTTCTCAAGTGATCGATACCACACGGACGCCGATGTGTAGCGAGCAACGCCGCCGGGTATGACCGTTATTCCCGCTGGTCGCGGGCGGGGATCCCGGCCGGGAGGCTGTTGCCGTGCTTCTTTGCCGTTCTTTTACGTTCGTGCAACACGAACGCCGCCCGGGATGTTCCCGGGCGGCGTTCGCAGTTGCGGCCAGGCCGCAGTCAAGTCAGTCCTGGCTGGCCGTTACTACTTGACCGTGACGGAGGCGCCGGCGCCCTCGAGGGCGGCCTTGCCCTTCTCGGCCGCTTCCTTGTTGACCTTCTCCAGGACGATCTTCGGCGCGCCGTCGACCAGGTCCTTGGCCTCCTTGAGGCCCAGGCTGGTGAGCGTGCGCACCTCCTTGATGACCTGGATCTTCTTGTCGCCCGCGGCCTCGAGGATGACGTCGAACTCGTCCTGCTCCTCGGCGGCCTCGGCGGCCGGGGCAGCCGGCCCGCCCGCGGCGGCAGCGGCAACCGGGGCCGCGGCCTTGACGTCGAACGTCTCCTCGAACGACTTCACAAACTCGGACAGCTCGAGGAGGGTCATCTCCTTGAACGCGTCGAGCAGGTCAGAGCTGCTGAGCTTCGCCATGATCGTTTCCCTTCTTTCCTTAGTCCTGAGTTTCGGTGTCGGTGTCGGTATCCGCGGCTGCGTCGGCCTGCTCCGGGGCCGGGGATCCGGCCTCGACCTTCGCGCGCAGCGCGTCGGCCAGCAGCGCCATCTGGGTGGGCAGCGCGTTGAACGTCGCCGCCGCGCCCGCCATGGACGCCTTCATCGCGCCGGCCAGCTTGGCCAGCAGCACATCACGCGGCTCCAGGTCGGCCAGCTTGCCTACCTCGGCCGCGGTCAGCGCCTTGCCGTCGAGCACGCCGCCCTTGATGACGAGCAGCGGGTTCGCCTTGGAGAAGTCGAGCAGGCCCTTGGCGGCCTGGGCGACATCCCCGTTGACGAACGCGATCGCGGACGGCCCGGAGAGCATCGGCGAAACCTGGTCTCCCAGGCCTGCCTCGGTCGCCGCAACCTTCGCGAGCGTGTTCTTCGTGACGGCGAACGTAGCGTTGCCCTTGAGCGCGCCACGCAGCTCGGACAGCTGCGCCACCGTCAGTCCGCGGTACTCGGTCAGCACGGCGCCGCTCGAGTCGCGGAACTTACCCGTGAGTTCTTCGATCACGGCGGTCTTCTCGGCGTTTGCCATTGAGCCTCCTTCCCATGTGTCGTCCTGCTAATTAACCCGGAGACGACGAACGCCCCGGGCGCAGGGCACACGGGGCGACAGACCGCGGCTGGCAGACCCGCGACGGGGTCCGGCGCTAGCCGGGATGTGAGGCTTGCATGTTCACCTGCGCGGGATGTCCGTACGGAACTTTCGGCCAGCGAGCTGGTATCCAGCGGTCTTCGGTAGTTACTACGGTACCGGCACAACAATCGTTTGGCCAAATCAGCGGTGAACGCCGAACGGCGGCGCCCCCCGGAGGGAAACGCCGCCGCCGCGGTGCCGTGCGCGTTACGCGACCGGGACGCCCTCTTCGTCGAAGAAGCCGCGGGTCTTGTTCGGGTCGACCGGGATGCCCGGGGCCATGGTGGTGGTGAAGGTGATCTTCCGCAGGTACCGGCCCTTAGCCGCGGCGGGCTTGAGCCGGACGACCTCGTCGATCGCCGCCGAGTAGTTCTCCAGCAGCGCCTTCTGGTCAAAGGAGGCCTTGCCGATGATGAAGTGGAGGTTGCCGTGCCGGTCGACGCGGAACTCGATCTTGCCGCCCTTGATCTCGTTCACGGCCCGGGCCACGTCCGGGGTCACGGTGCCGGTCTTCGGGTTCGGCATCAGGCCGCGCGGACCGAGCACCCGGCCGAGCCGGCCGACCTTGCCCATCAGGTCCGGGGTGGCGACTACCGCGTCGAAGTCAAGGAACCCGCCCTGGATCCGCTCGATCAGGTCGTCGGAACCGACGAAGTCGGCCCCGGCCGCCTTCGCGGCCTCGGCCCGGTCGCCGGTGGCGAACACGAGCACCCGGGCAGTCTTGCCGGTGCCGTTGGGCAGGTTGACCGTGCCGCGGACCATCTGGTCCTGCTTACGGGGGTCGACACCGAGCCGGAGGTTGACCTCGACGGTCGGGTCGAACTTCGTCACCTTGGTCGTCTTGGCCAGTTCGATCGCGTCCAGCGGGCTGTACAGCGCGTCGTGGTCGATCTTGGCATCGGCGTCCTGGTACGCCTTACTGCGCTTCATAGTGCTCTCCTGACGTGGAGTTCGTGGTCGTCGGGACCCAGCGCGAGGCCCTGCCACTAACGAATGGTAAGAACTAGCCCTCGACCTTGATGCCCATCGACCGGGCGGTGCCCGCGATGATCTTTTCCGCGGCCTCGATCGTGGTCGCGTTGAGGTCAGGCATCTTCGTCTCGGCGATCTGCCGCAGCTGCGCTGCGGTCAGCGTGCCGACCTTGGCCTTGTGCGGCTCGCTGCTGCCCTTGTCGACGCCGGCCGCCTTCTTGATCAGCTCGGGCGCGGGCGGGGTCTTGGTGATGAAGGTAAACGACCGGTCTTCGAAGATCGAGATCTCGACCGGGATGATGTTGCCCCGCTGAGCTTCGGTGGCCGCGTTGTACTGGCGCACGAAGTCCATGATGTTGACGCCGTGCGGGCCCAGTGCGGTACCGACCGGCGGGGCCGGGGTGGCCGCGCCCGCGGGCAGCTGCACCTTGACGATGCTCTTGAGCTTCTTTCTTGGCGGCATGGTGGTGCGATTCCTTTCAGATCTTGGAAACCTGGTCAAACGAGAGCTCGACCGGCGTCTCGCGGCCGAAGATCGACACGAGTACCTTGAGCTTCTGCGTGACCGAGTTGACCTCGTTCACGGTCGCGGCGAGCGTCGCGAACGGGCCTTCCATAACGGTAACCGACTCGCCGACCTCGTATTCCGGGGACGACTTCTTGGCGGCCGCCGCTGCCTGCGCCGCCGGGCTGCCCTCAGCGGGGGCCGGGGCGAGCAGGGAGGCCACCTCGCCGAGCGGCAGCGGCGAGGGCTTGCTGGACAGGCCGACGAAGCCGGTAACCCCCGGGGTGTTCCTGACCACGGCCCAGGACTCGTCGGTGAGGTCCATCCGGACCAGGATGTAGCCCGGCAGCACCTTCTCCTGGACCGTCTGCTTCTTGCCGCCCTTGATCTCGGTCACCTGGTGAGTCGGCACTTCGATCTGGAAGATGTAATCCTCCATGTTGAGTGACATGATGCGGCTCTCCAGGTTGGTCTTCACCCGGTTCTCGTATCCGGCGTAGGAGTGCACGACGTACCAGTCGCCCGGCAGCATTCGCAGCTCGCGGTTGAACTCGGCCACCAAGTCGACCGGCTCGGGCTCAGCGGCGTCATCCGACTCAAGCTCAGCGGCGTCGTCCGACTCGGCCAGGTCTTCCGCCCCGTCGGCGCCCGTCAGCTCAGCGGCAGCGTCGGAGTCAGCGTCGGCCTCTTCCTCGACGGCGGCCTCCGCGTCGAGGGCAAACTCCTCGTCATCGGCAGGCTCGTCCGCGAGGCCGGAAGTCTCGGTCACGTCGACGGCCTCCTCTTCCGCTGAGCCTTCTGCTGGGCCGGCCGCCGCGTCGACATCGCTGTGCAGTTGGGAATCGGGCACGGATACTCACTCTCTTAGGTCTGATCGCTGAGGGCCGCCGCTCGCTCGGCAGCGCGCCCGGGCGAGGAGGCCCCGGTGATCATCGTGCCACGCTAGGTTCACGCGACGCGAATTACGGAGCGTCCCGGATTCTGCGTTAGCCGAAGATCCAGAACATCAGCTTGGTGAACCCGTAGTCGAGCGACAGCACGATCGCACTCATGATGATGATGAACGCGAGAGCAGCCGTGGTGTAGGTCACCAGCTCGTTACGAGTCGGCCAGATGACCTTCCGGAGCTCCGTCGCCACCTGCCGACTGAACAGGGCGGGCGAGGTCCGGTCCCGCTTGCTGGCAGCCCCGGACCCGCTGCGGCGCTCTGCGCCTTGGCCTCGTGTCTGGGTCGCCATGTCCTCACCTATGCGTGTTGAAAGCTGTGCAGTGCCAACGGGTCACTACGCACGGGCCAGCAAGACCGAGCCGGTCCAGCCGAACCGCACTTGCAGGGCAGGAGGGACTCGAACCCCCAACCGCCGGTTTTGGAGACCGGGACTCTACCAATTGAGCTACTGCCCTACGGTTGCAACCACCAGAGTGTATGCCGAACGAACCCCCCACGTCGAACCGACGCGGAAATCGCCCGGCAAGCGCCCGGCCCGGCCTACCTGGCAGCTCTGCCGCAGGCGAAACCGATTGGTGGGCAGTACGGCGGAGCTGGCACCATGGTGTCATGCCAACCACGAGAGTATCGGCCCGCGTGTCCGCCATATCCGAGTCGGCGACCCTGGCCGTAGACGCGAAAGCCAAGGCGCTGAAGGCGGCCGGCCGGCCGGTCATCGGGTTCGGCGCCGGCGAGCCCGATTTCCCGACTCCGGCCTACATCGTCGAGGCCGCCGTCCGCGCGGCCGCCGACCCGAAGATGCACAAGTACACCCCGGCGGCCGGCCTGCCCGAGCTGCGGGCCGCCATCGCGGCCAAGACCGCGCGCGATTCCGGGTACCAGGTGACCGCCGACCAGGTGCTGGTTACCAACGGCGGCAAGCAGGCCGTCTACCAGACATTCGCCGCGCTGCTGGACGAGGGCGACGAGGCACTGCTGCCCGCCCCCTACTGGACCACCTATCCCGAGGCGATCGCGCTGGCCGGGGGCGTACCGGTGATCGTCCCGACCGACGAGTCCTCCGGGTACCTCGCCTCGGTCGAGCAGCTCGACGCGGCCTGCACCGAGCGGACCAAGCTGCTGGTGTTTGTCTCCCCGTCCAACCCGACCGGCGCTGTTTACCCGCCGGAGCAGGTGAAGGCGATCGGGGAGTGGGCCGCGGCCAAGGGCATCTGGGTAGTCACCGACGAGATCTACGAGCACCTGGTGTACGGCGACGCCGTATTCTCCTCGATCCCGGTGCAGGCACCGGAGATCGCCGACCGCTGCGTGGTGCTCAACGGCGTGGCCAAGACCTATGCGATGACCGGCTGGCGGGTCGGCTGGATGATCGGCCCCAAGGACGTCATCAAGGCCGCTACCAACCTGCAGTCCCACGCCACCTCCAACGTGGCCAACGTGTCCCAGGTCGCGGCGCTCGCCGCGGTATCCGGTGACCTGACCGCGGTGGCCGAGATGCGGGCCGCGTTCGACCGCCGTCGCCACACCATCGTACGGATGCTCAACGACATCCCCGGCTTCGTCTGCCCGGAGCCGCTCGGCGCGTTCTACGCCTACCCGAGCGTCAAGGGCGCGCTGGGCCAGGAGATCGCGGGCAAGCGGCCGCAGACCTCGAGCGAACTGGCCGCGGTCATCCTGGAGGAGGCCGAGGTGGCGGTGGTCCCGGGCGAGGCGTTTGGCACGGACGGGTACTTCCGGCTCTCCTACGCGATGAGCGACGCCGACCTCGAGGAGGGTGTCGGACGGATCGGCAAGCTGCTGTCCGGCGCGTAGCCAGGCCACGCGGAAGGCAGCCGGCGGCGGGGGCGGAGGGGATCACCTCTCCGTCCCCGTTGCTGTTTCTGGTGGGGCAGGAACCCCCGGGACGGGCCACTGGCACCGGGTGCGCACTTGCGTCGGCGATAATGGAGAATGCCGCACAATCTGTCGGCCCTTCCCAAGGCTCACCTTCACCTGCATCTGACCGGTGCTATGCGTCACTCGACGCTCGTCGAGCTGGCCGAGCAGCACGGAGTTTCCCTGCCCCCGGCGCTGACCGAGGAGTGGCCTCCCGCGCTGTCCACCGCCGACGAACGCGGCTGGTTCCGGTTCCAGCGGCTCTACGACATGGCCCGCTCGGTGCTGCGCACCACCGACGACGTGGAGCGGCTAGTCCGGGAGATCGCCGAAGACGAACGGACCGAGGGCTCGGGCTGGCTGGAACTGCAGGCTGACCCGTCCGGCTTCGCCACCCGGTTCGGCGGTATCACCCCGTTCACCGAGCTGCTGCTGGACGCGGCGGAAAAGGCAGCGCGGGCGGCCGACATCGGCATCGGCATCGTGATCGCGGCCAACCGGACCCGGCACCCGATGGACGCGCGGACGCTCGCCCGGCTGGCCGTGCAGTACTCCGGCCAGGGGGTCACCGGCTTCGGGCTGTCCAACGACGAGCGGCGCGGCCCCGCGGCGGACTTCGCCCCCGCGTTCAAGATCGCCGAACGGGCCGGGCTGCTGCTGGTGCCGCACGCCGGCGAACTGGTCGGCCCGGCTAGCGTCATCGCCGCCCTCGACCTGCTGCACGCCAGCCGGCTCGGTCACGGCGTGCGCTCCGTGGAAGACCCGCGGCTGGTCGAGCGGCTGGCCGCCGCGCAGGTCACCTGCGAGGTCTGCCCGTCCTCGAACGTGTCTCTCGGCGTCGAGCCGGACGAAGCCTCAGTCCCGCTGCGCGAGCTGACCGGGGCAGGCGTCCCGGTGGCGCTTGGCGCCGACGACCCGCTGCTCTTCGGCCGCCGCCTGGTGAAGCAGTACGAGATCGCCCGCGACGGCCACGGGTTCACCCCGGCCGAGCTGGCCGAGCTGGCCCGCATGTCGGTCCGCGGCTCCGCCGCGCCGCCGGAAACCCGGGACCGCCTGCTGGCCGGGATCGACGCCTG
>DASWUW010001256.1:0-1844 GCA_036406335.1 Trebonia sp. | reverse complement strand
CGGGAAACCGGGCGGAAGCCAGGCCGGCGTTAACGCAAAAGGACGCCCCGGCGGCCTTTGCTGCAGCCGCTGGAAGCGGGGGGACGCCGGGGACCGCCCGCCGTCCCCGCGTCAGCCGGCCACAGTCAGGCCGCCCGGGTACCGAGGTAAGGCTCCCACTGCGGGTCCCCGTCGTACTGGGCCCCGATGAGCCGCCAGTGCGCTCCCTTGGGCACGGCGGGAGCCACCGGCAGGGTCCACCCGAGTTCGGACAGCAGCCGGTCAGCTTTACGGTGGTTGCACATCTGGCAGGCGGCGACGGTGTTCTCCCAGGCGTGCTGACCACCTCGGCTCCGCGGGATCACGTGGTCGATCGTCTCGCCGTGACGACCGCAGTAGGCACACTTGTAGTTGTCTCGGCGCATCAGGGCGGCCCTGGTCAGCGGGACGCGGTTGCGCGGGGGGATCCGCACGTAGCGGCGCAGCCGGATGACGGAAGGGGTAACCACGTCGACCCGGGCGGAATGAAGGGTCATCCCGCCGGTGTCGTGATGCACGATCTCTGCCTTGTCGCCCAGGACTAGGCAGACGGCCCGCCGGAGTCCGACGGTGGTCAGTGGCTCGTAGGTAACGTTCAGCAGCAGCACGCGACGCACTAGGCACCTCCGCAGGTACCGTTGTGAGGCGCCGCTCACACCACCGGGACCGGGACTGTCCCAGCGTGACCGAAGCCACGTGCCTCCGCCAACACTTACAGAGTACAAGGCAATTGGTGGATTCTTGGTTAATGGCCGGTAACGAGCTGCGGCTAGGGTGCGGATATGGATTCCTTTCGCGACGGGTACCCGGCCGCACGCCGGCTAGATCTCATTGAGGAACTGCACGGCTACCGGGTGGCGGACCCCTACCGCTGGCTGGAAGACGCCGACGCACCAGACACCCGGGAGTGGCTCGCCGCCGAAGAGGAGCTGTGGGCCGGCTACGCGGCCGGCCTGCCCCGGCGGGAAGCGTTCGCGGGCCGGGTGCGCGAGCTGCTGCGGGTCGGCTCGGTCGGGATGCCGGCCTGGCGCGGCGCCGCCCGCTTCTACACCCGGCGCGACCCGGACCAGGAGCACGCGGTGCTTTACGTCCGCGACGGAGGAGGAGGCAACGGCGGCGGCACCGAGCGGGTGCTGATCGACCCGGTCGGGATCGACGCGGCCGGACGGACGACCCTGGACGCGTGGTCGCCGGACAAGGAAGGCCGGCTGCTGGCCTACCAGCTTTCCCTCGGCGGGGACGAGGAGTCGCTGCTGCGGGTGCTCGACGTCGAGACCGGCGAGGTCGTCGACGGGCCGATCGACCGCTGCCGGTATTCAGGGGTGGCCTGGCTGCCCGGCGGCAAGGCGTTCTACTACACCCGGCGGCTGGCCCCCGACGCGGTACCCGAGGGCGAGTCGCAGTACCACCGGCGGGTGTACCTGCACACGGTCGGGACGCCGCCGGAGGCGGACACCGAGGTGTTCGGCGCCGGGCGGGACAAGAAGACCTACTACGGGGTCAGCGTCAGCCGGGACGGGCGGTGGCTGATCATCTCGGCGTCGGTCGGCACCGCGCCGCGGGAAGACGTGTGGATCGCCGACCTGACCGCGGGCGACCCCGGGGCCCCGGTGCTGGTGCCGCTGATGACCGGGCTGGACGCGACGGCCTCCCCCTGGGTCGGACGGGACGGCAGGCTGTACGTGTTTACCGACCTGAACGCGCCGCGCGGGCGGCTCTGCGTGGCCGACCCGGCCGCGCCCGGCCCCGACGGCTGGCGCGACCTGATCAGCGAAGACCCGGCGGCCGTGCTGCGCGACTACGCGGTGCTGGACGGCGCCGAGCTG
>DASWUW010001255.1:0-6799 GCA_036406335.1 Trebonia sp. | reverse complement strand
CTTCTCGTCCACCGGGCCAGCGGTGGAGCGAACGCTACCGGGCATATCGACCTCCTCGTCTGCGCCCCCGCGCGCCGCTGTCCCCTAGATTAAAGTTTTCCCAGGTCCAGCCTATAGGCATGGACATTACGGGCCGTCCCGCAAGCGTGGCGGCCGTATTCGGCGCCGGGCCGCGGGCCGGTCCGCACCGTCTCCCGCGGCTACCGCCACATGGCATGCTTAGAGACTATGCTGTCCAGGCGTCAGTTGCTTGCCGCGTCGCCCACGACGTTGCCCTTGTTTCTCGCGCTGAGCGGCTGCAAGGGCCCGGCCGGGCTGAGCGCGCCGCCCGCCGTCTCCCCGCAGACCCGGATGCTGCTGCACGCCGTAACCGCCGAGCAGAACCTCATCTGGATATACAACCAAGCCCTGGCCGCTTATTCCGGCTTGGCGCCGGCGCTGGCCCCGCTGCGGGCCGAGCACGAGGCGCACCTGGCCCAGCTGCGCGGCCGGGTGATCGAGCCGCCCGGCGAGACCGTTCCGGGCCCGGTGACCGCCAGGCCCGCGCTCGGCACCAGCCGGGCCGCCGTCCTGGCTCAGCTCCAGGCGGCCGAGCAGGCCGCGGTCAAGACCCTGATGAGCCGTCTCGGCGGAGCGTCGCCGTCCCTGGCCCAGCTGTACGCGTCGATCGCCGCTTCCGAGGCGACGCACGCCAGCGCGCTGAGCACCGTGGCCGGGGCCCAGTGACCGCGCCGGGCACCGAGATCGCCGCGCTGCAGGGCGCGCTCGCCGCCGAGCACGCGGCGGTCTACGGCTACGGCGTCGTCGGTGCCGTGCTGACCGGGGCGGGCCAGGCGCGGGCCCGGACCGACTGGATCGCGCACCAGGTCGCCCGGGACACTCTCGAGACGATGCTGACCCGGCTGGGCGCGGTTCCGGCGGCCGCGAGCCCCGCCTACCAGCTGCCGTTCGCGGTCAGCGCGGCGGCCGCGGCGCAGCGGCTCGCCGCCGTGCTAGAGGACGGCGTCACCCGGGCCTACCTGGGGCTGGTGGCGGTCAGCGACCCGGCCCTGCGTTCCTTCGCCGCGCGGGCGATGCAGGCCTCGGCTACCCGGTCCGCCAGCTGGAGCGGCACCACCCAGGCCTTTCCCGGACTGCCGGTCAGAGCTGCAGGACGCGGCTGATCGCGGTGGCGGACGCGTTCAGGTCGTCGGCCATGGCGATCCGCTCCGCCCACGACCACCAGAACCACCAGAGACCGTCCTTGCCGCGGTCGGCGTAGACGTTCTCCTCAAGCGCGCGGGCACCCGGGTTGGTGATGTAAACGCTGGGTACCCGCCCCGGCGGGGCCATCAGCCACGCCTCGAGACCGCGATGGGTCAGCTCTTCGGCCAGCTTGTCGAGATAGACAGTTGCCGCTGCGTGGTTCCCCTTGGCTTCCACAGAACACCACCGTTGTGACTGATCGTAGTTTCGCGGTCTCTGGCCCCCATGGTATGTAACGAAAGCTCGGCCGGGAGTGGTTCAGCGTGAAACACGGTCAGCCGGGAGACCGCCCGGGTGAGCGCCACGTAGAGCCGCCGCAGGCCGTAGGTCTCGCCGGCGGCGATCTGGCCGGGTTCGACCAGGATGACGCTGTCGAACTCCAGGCCCTTGGCCAGGGTGACCAGCACCAGCGTGAGCCGGTCCGCGTCCCGCGGGGCGGCCCCCGGGTCCGGGGCGGCCGCCGGGCCGGAGTCGCCCAGCACGCCGCAGGCCAGACCCGCCGCCCGCAGCGCCGCCCGGATCCCGGTCACCTGCTGGTCGGCGCAGATCACGGCGACCGACCCCGGGCGTTCCAGCGCCGCCGCGCACTCCGCGGTCACCTGCTGGCCCAGGCCGTCCGCGGTCACGGGCACCACCCGCAGCGCGGCCGGGTCGGCGCGCAGCGACTGGGCCGGGGCCAGGCCGGGGGCGATGGACGGGAGCAGCCGGGAGGCGAAGTCGAGGATCTGCCGCGGCACCCGGTAGCCGACGTCGAGCTCGCGGACCGCGGCCCCCGGCTTCCCGAGGTGGAAGAGCAGTTCCGGCCAGGAAGTGGCCGCCCACGGGGTGGTGCCCTGAGCGATGTCGCCGAGCACGGTCGCCGCCCCGGTGGCGCAGCGCCGGCCGATCGCCCGTATCTCCATCGGCGACAGGTCCTGGGCCTCGTCGACCACGATGTGCGCGATCGACGGCAGGCGCTCGATGAGGTCGGCCGCCTCGTCGATCAGCACCTGGTCGGCGCGGGACCAGGGGGCCGATCCGGGCCCGCGCGGTGGCTTGGGCCAGGTGAGCATGGCCATTTCGTCCGCTGAGAGCAGGCCGGTCCCGTTCGGGGCGAGCTGCTCGGGATCGGAAAGGACGGCGAAGACCAGCTTTTTCGGGTCGACCTTGGGCCACGCCTCGTTCACGCACTTGCGTACCGGCGCGGAGCGGCGGACCGCGTGGTGGGTGCGGTCGTCGCACGTCTCCCCCGCGGCTTCCAGCTGGGTCAGCAGCACGTGCGCGATGCGGTGGGCCAGCAGCTCGCGGCCGGTGCCGTAGCGGACGCCGCGGTCGCGGAGCTCGGCCGCCAGTGCCTCGATCTCGTAGACGGGCAGCCGCAGCCGGCGGGTGCCCCAGCTGACCACGAGCGCTTCCGCGGGCGCCTTGACGTGCGCCCACAGCGCCCGCCGGAGCACCCCGGCCATCCGGGCGTCGCCCTTGAGCGTGGCCGCCGCGTCGGTGTCACTGCCCTTGAGCGGCACGGACGCGACCAGGTCAGCCACCGTGGTCTGGGTGACGTCGAGCTCGCCCAGCGCGGGCAGGACGCTCCTGATGTAGGAGAGAAAGGCCAGGTTGGGCCCGACGACGATCACGCCGCGCCGCGTCACCTGCTCCTTGTGCGCGTACAGCAGGTACGCGACCCGGTGCAGGCCCACCGCGGTCTTCCCGGTGCCCGGCGCCCCCTGGACGCACACGGTGGTGCCGGCGTCGGCCCGGACGATGTCGTCCTGCTCGGGCTGGATGGTGGCCACGATGTCCCGCATCGGGCCGGAGCGCGGCCGCTCGATCTCACGGATCAGCAGCCGGCTCGGGCGAGCGGACCCCGCCGTCTGGCCCGAACGAGCGCGGCTTTCTCCAGCGGCGGAGAACCGCTCGTCCTCGAAGGCGGTGAGTGCCCCGCCGGAGAAGCCGAACCGCCGTCGCAGTTCCAGGCCCATCGGCTCGGACTGGCTGGCCCGGTAGAACGGCCGCGCTACCGGCGCCCGCCAGTCGAGGACCACCGGGGTGCCGTCCGGGTCGTGCACGTGCCGGCGCCCGATGTGCAGGTCCGCCCCGGCGAAGTTCAGGTCGGCCCGGGCCAGCTCGCCGTAGTCCAGGCGGCCGAAGAAGAGCGGAGCGTCCGGCAGGTCCTTCAGCGCCTCGGCCCGGCGGTACAGGTCGGCCTTCAGGTACTCCAGGCTGACCCGGTCGGCCGCCATCGGGTTCTCTGCCAGCCCCAGGACGTTCTCGCGCATCAGGTACAGGAACTCGCGGGAGCGGCGCAGGTGGACGCGCTCGGCCGCGATGATCCCGTCTTCGGTGTCGGCGGGCATGGCTGACCCCCTTGGGCGGTGCGGGTGATGTCGGCGCGGGACTGAGCGCGAAGTTCAAGAGCCTAGCACCGCCGTCAGCGCCCGGTCACCGGGTTTTCTTGCCCGCGGCTAGCACTTCCGCTGCGGCCGGCGGGCCTGATCAGATGGGAGCATGGGGTCGCTGACCAAGCACACGGGGATGTTCACGCTCGAGGACCGGATCGCCGGGTCCTGGCACTACCTTCCGGTCGAGGTCCCCGCGGGAACGTCAGCGCTGCGGGTGGCACTGTCCTACCCGCGCGAATCCGGGGCGGTACTCGACCTCGGCTGCTTCGCGCCCGCCGGGTTCCGCGGCTGGTCGGGGGGCGCCCGCGACTCGTTCGTGCTGTCGGAACCGGGGGCGACGCCGGGCTACCTGGCCGGGCCGGTCACCGCCGGGCTCTGGCAGGTGGCGATCGGGCTGCACGCGCTGCCGGAACCGGGAGTGCCGTTCACCGTGACCGCCGAGGCGGTCGACGCGGCGGGCGGCGCCCTGTTCCGCGCGCTGGCGGCCGGCGGTGCGGTCGAGCCGGCTACCGGAGCGGCCGCGGGCGATGACCCGGCCGGCGGCGTCTCCGGTCCGGGCACCGCCCCGCTGCCCGCCGCGCCGGCGGAGCGGCCCGCGCGGCGGCCGCTGCCCGCCGCCGACGGGCTGACCTGGCTGGCGGGTGACCTGCACGCGCACACCAGGCACTCGGACGGGGCGCTGAGCGTGGCCGAACTAGCCCGGTACGCGGCGGAACGCGGGCTGGACTTCGTCGCCGTCACCGACCACAACACGGTCAGCCATCATGCCTGCCTGGGCCCGCTGTCCGCCCGCTACGGGGTAACGCTGCTGCCCGGCCAGGAGGTGACCACGCAGCTGGGGCACGCCGGGGTGCTCGGGGACACGGGCTGGATCGACTTCCGCGAGCCCGCCGCGTCCTGGCTGACCGCGGCGGAATCCGCCGGGGGACTGATGTCGGTCAACCACCCCTTCGCCGGCCCGGTTTCCTGGGTGCACCCGATGCCCCGGCGTCCGCCGCTGCTCGAGGTCTGGCACTGGTCGTGGCTGGACCGGTCCTGGACGACCCCGCTGTCCTGGTGGCAGGCCTGGGACCCGGCCGCGATCCCGGTCGGCGGCAGCGACTGGCACCGGCCGGGCGACGACGCCCCGCTGGGTACGCCGACCACCTGGGTGGCCTGCGCGGACGCCAGCAGCGCGGGCGTGCTCGACGGGTTGCGGGCCGGCCGGGTGTCGATCTCCGAGTCGCGCGACGGCGCGGTGCTGCTGCGGGACTCCGGCTCCCTGGTCGCGGTGGGCGCCGACGGGCTCGTCCTCGCCGGGCCGGACGGACCGCGCCGCCGGATCACCGGTGACCTGGTCCGGCTGCCCGATGCCCCCGGCTACCACCGGCTGCTCACCCCGGCCGGCGCGACCGTGGCCCTTACCCCGTAGCCGACGCGCCGAGACCCGCCACCCACCCGCACCGGCGCTTGCCTGTGCCGGCGCTTGCCTGTGCCGGCGCCCGGCAGCATCGTCCGGTCGGCGGATTCCCGGGCGCGAGGCTGCTTTACTGCCGACGGAAACCTTTACCCCGCAGGACGGTGAGATCATCCGTGATCATGGTTGGCGTCGTTTCCGGGGTGACCGGAGTGGGTGTGATGGGGTGCGAGACCGTGCTCACGGGTGGGCAGCTGTGTTACAGGGTTGGCCACATCGTCGCGAGATAGCGGACCCGGGCCCGCAGCAGGGCGCGGTGGCCGGTCAGGTCGTCGGCCTCGTCGGGCTTGGTGGGGCACTCGCCGGCGGCGACGGCACGGGTCAGCCGGTCGCGGGCGTCTCCGGCCTCGATCGGCTCGAAGATGACGAGCGGATCGTGGTCGGCCGCCAGCCAGGTCTTGTCGAGCAGGCCCTTGGCGTCGTCCACCCAGGCGTCTTTGATCTTGCCGCCCTGGCCGTGGTCAATAAGTACGGACAGCGCGTGCTCAGCCGTACCGTAGCTGAAGCTCACGGTGACCGACTCCTGCCGACCGCCGACGTCGCTGTAATGCCAGCACCGGCCGACCACGGGCGAGCCGATCGACGCCGCCCACTCCGGATCGGGTACGCCGGCCGCGATCACCCGCTCCGCCGCCTCGGCCGCCGCGTCCCGCAGCACTGAGGAGCCGATCGCACCGAGCACCCGCAGCAGCGCGAGCGCCTCGGGTGAGGCCTCCTGCTCCGCGGCGGGCACCAGCGAGGTGGCGAGTTCCGCCATGACGGCCGCCTCGTCACCGGTGCTGACGGACGCGTGACCGCTCACCGCGCCGATCATGTCCGAACCCCACAGTTCCGCGTCGATCGGCTCGCGGACGCCGGCCAGGACCTGCCGGGCCTCGCTCAGCACGACGTCGGAGGCTTGCGCAGGACGCAGCGGAGCGAATAGCGCGGCGATATCGGGTTCGGGATGGGCCATGCGGCGTATTGTTACACGGCCGCTATTGAACCACCGGTGAATGGGTGCAGCCGGGACAAATTAGCGGGCCGTCCGGGCAAAGCACGCTTCCAGGTGATCGTTGACTACGCCGCAGGCCTGCATGGCGGCGTAGGCGGTCACCGGGCCGGTGAAGACGAAACCGCGCTGACGCAGTTCCCGGGAGAGCGCCTTCGAGCCCGGCGTCTGGGCCGGCAGGTCCGCCAGCGTCCGCGGCGCCGGGCGTTCCGGCTCGGCGTAGCTCCACAGCAGGTCGCTGAGACCCCCGTCGAGTCGAAGGGCGGCGCCGGCATTGGTGACGGCGGCGTTTATCTTCGCCCGGTTGCGCACGATGCCCGCGTCGCCCAGCAGCCGGGCTCGGTCCGCGTCGGTGAACGCGGCGACGGCCGGAATGTCAAAACCCGCGAACGCTTTCCTGAAGTTCTCCCGCTTACGCAAGATGGTCAGCCACGACAAGCCGGACTGGAATGCCTCGAGGCAGAGCCGTTCGAAGATCGCCTGGTCACCGCGGACCGGACGACCCCACTCGTCGTCGTGATAGGCCACGTAGTCGGGCGCGCTCAGGCCCCAGGGGCAGCGCAGCCTGCCGTCCGGGCCCGCCACTGCTCCGCGCGGCTCCGGTACGCCGGCTGGCCCGTCCGCGGCCGGGGCGTCAGTCATGCGACCGTTCCGGAACCGGGCCGACGACGTCAACGGCCGGCCGGGCGGGTTCGGGCGATGGCCCGTCCGGCTCCGTCGGGGCGGGGC
>DASWUW010001254.1:0-3897 GCA_036406335.1 Trebonia sp. | reverse complement strand
GGGCCGGCGGCCGGCCCGGGCCGGGGGGGCGCTGCCCTGGATCAGGCAGACCAGGCTGCCAGCGGCGGCGCCGACGGCGATGGCCAGCCACGGCGCCGGGAAGTCGGGGTAATGGTAGAAGAACGCCGAGTAGCGCAGGATGGCGGCCGTGGCGAGCACCGCCGTGCCCAGGGCGAACCACTCCAGCAGGGTCCGCTGCCGCAGTCCGCGCAGGTAGCCGGCGGCGATCAGCGCGATGCCCGCCGCCGCGGCGGCGAACGCGGGCCAGCCCACCGCCACGATGTGCGTGGAGGCCTCGGCGCCCATGGCGAACAGCGAGTGCGGAGTCGTGCCGGGGACGGCGAAGTTCCCGCCCCGGCCGAGTACGTCGATCAGCCCGGTCAGGTGGGCTAGCCGCAGCGACAGCGGGGTAAACGAGCCGACCCGGCTGACCTGGTCGAGCAGCGTCTGGTGAAGGAACGCGGACGGGGCGGCGAGCGCGAACGGCCCGGCGAAGACCGCGAAGCCGGCCGCCGTGCCGCCCAGCAGGGCGCCCGCCCGCCGGCCGCGCGACGTCCCCTCCGGCGGCCTGCTGACCAGGCAGACGGCCAGCAGCACGGCGGCCGGGACCGCGGCCCAGAACTTGACCGCGACGCCCAGCCCGAAGGCCGCACCCGCCCAGGCTAGCCAGCGCGGGCTGGCCAGCCGCCCGTCGCGGAACGCGGCGGTGACCGCGAGCAGGCAGAGCAGGTTCATCCAGGGCTCGAGCAGCAGCGTCCGCGCGGACAGCACGTCCGCCGGGTAGACCGCGAGCAGGCCCGCGGTCACCGCGCAGGTGACCGGGCCGCGGTGGCGGACCAGCCGTCCCGCCAGCGGCACGCAGGCGGTACTGGCCAGCACGCTGAGCAGCCGGGCGGCCGCCAGGCCGGTGGCCTGTGAGGTGACGGACCCGACCAGGGCGCCCGGCAGCGCCACCAGGACGATGCCGGGCGGCTGGACGAACGCGTAATCCTTGTACGGCAGGGCGCCGTGCAGCAGTCGCAGCGCCGCTCCCAGGTAGACGCCGTCGTCGTACTCGACCGTGCCCGAAGTCAGGAAACCGGGCCTGGTCACCAGGAACAGCCGCAGCGCGAGCGCCAGCACGGTCGCGGTGAGAATGGCCAGCCCGGCCGGCGGCAACGCGCGCCGGAACGGCCGCCGCGGCGTCCCGTCCTGCGGCGTCCCGTCTCGCGGCGCGCCGGCCGCGCCTTGATCCGCGGCGCCCGCCGGGTCGCCGGGCACCCCGTCCCGTGCGCGACGGACAGCGGGCATGTAGGCGCTCCGGAAGGAAGGGGGCGGTCGGCTGAAGGCGCCCAATTTACCATTGCCGGGCGCTCCGGCCCGGCCGGCCGCCGCGCCCGGTGATTTCGCCGGTTCCCGGCGCCCGGACGTCCGGGCGGCGGGGCCCGCTTACCCGGGCCCCGCCCGGCTGGTGCCGGGCAGCGGGAAGATCTCGATCTCGGTGCCCGCGGCCAGGCTGACCTGCCCGGCCGGGACCGGCCACCAGGCGTCGGCCCGGGCCAGCTGGCTGATCGAGCCCGCCCCGCGCTTGTCCGGGGTGGCCAGCGGGATACCCGGGTCGCCGGCCGGGCCCAGGGTGACCAGTACCCACTCCTCGACGCCGGCCGGGGAGGACCAGTCCCGGTCCAGCCGGGCGCGGACGCGTCCGCCGACCGGGGCCTGCCCGGTGAGCGCGCCCAGCATGGGTACCGCGAACAGCTCGAAGACCACCGCCGTGGCCAGCGGGTAACCGGGCAGCCCGATGACGGGGGCGATCCCGGCCCGGTGATCGGGCACCGCCGACCCGGCCGGGTCGGCCGGGTGACGCCGGCTGATCCCGGGCCGCTTCGCGTGGCCGAGCAGCGCCGGGTGACCGGGCCGGACCGCGACGCCGGCCACGGCGACACCGCCGACCTGGGCCAGTACGGCGCCGGCATGGTCGTCCCGGCCCCGGCTGGACCCGGCGATGACCAGCACCAGGTCCGCGTGCGCGGCGGCATGCCGCAGCTCCGCGGCCAGCAGGTCCGGGTCATCCGGGACCACCGGACTGACCACGGGTACCGACCCCAGCTGGCGGCACCGCGCGGCCAGCATCAGCGAGTTGGTGTCAAGGATGTCGCCGCGGCGCAGCGCCGAGCCGAGCGGGCGGATCTCGTCCCCGGTGGGGATGATCGCTACCACCGGCTCCCGCGTCACGGCCACGGTCAGGTGGCCGCCCGCCGCCGCGGCGGCCAGGTCACCGGGCCGCAGCCGCCAGCCCGCGGGGACCAGCAGCTCCCCGGCCGCGAAATCCTCGCCGACCGCCCGTACGTGCCGGCTGGAGACGGCGTGCCCGCCTGTCCGGCCGCCGTCGGCCGCGGCGGTGACGATAATGCTGCCGTCGTCCTGCGGCAGCAGCCGCTCGCGCATGACCACTGTGTCCAGGCCGTCCGGCACCGGGTCGCCGGTGTCGATCCACTCGAATACCCCGGCCGGCAGCCGTACCGCCTGGCCGTCCGGCTCGGGACGGGCGCCGGGGCGGCCGGTAGCGGAGGCGGCGGCCAGGTCGGCCGCGCGCACGGCGATCCCGTCCATCGCCGCGCAGGCGCACCGCGGCGACGGCCAGCGGGCGGTCACCGGCGCGACGGTGACCCGCCCGAGCGCGGCGGCGACGCCGATCTGCTCCGCGTCGCGCTCACCCGCCCGGCCCGGCCAGCCGGCCCGGGCCAGCGCGTCAAGCCACCGGTCGTAAGCGGCCCCCGGTACCGGCCGGCTGCTCCCTTCCACCGGGCTCACCGTCCGCCCGCAGCCCGGCCGGGCATTCGCGTCATGCCCCGGTCGCTACCCGGTGCGCGCCGGTATAGACGTTCATGGACTGGCCGCGCAGGAAACCGACCAGGGTCAGCCCGGCCTCCTCGGCCAGCTCGGCGGCGAGCGACGACGGGGCCGACACGGCGGCTAGCAGTGGGATGCCGGCCAGCACCGCCTTCTGCACCAGCTCGAAGGAGGCGCGGCCGGACACCAGCAGGACGCACCCGGTGAGCGGCAGCTTGTCCTGCAGGACGGCCCAGCCGACGATCTTGTCGACCGCGTTGTGCCGGCCGACGTCTTCCCGGACGGCCAGCAGCTCGCCCGCCGCGGTGAACAGCCCGGCCGCGTGCAGCCCGCCGGTGGAGGAGAAGACCCGCTGGGCTTCCCGCAGCCGGTCGGGCAGGGCGGTGAGGACGGCGGGCCCGAAGACGGTGGCGTCGGCGGACAGCGGCGCCTGCGGCAGCACGCAGATGTCGTCGATCGAGGTTTTGCCGCACACTCCGCAGGCCGAGGTGGTCAGGAAGGTGCGCCGGGCCCCGGCGGTGACCGCCACCCCGGGAGAAAGGGCGACGTCGACGATGTTCCCCAGCTCGCCGTCGCCGTGATCGAGGTGCCCGCAGGTGGTCCCGTCGCAGACCTTCATCGCGGTGATGTCGTCGCGGCCGTGCACGATCGCCTCTCCCACGAGGAAGCCGGCCGCGAGCTCGATATCGTCGCCCGGGGTCCGCATCGTCATGGTGAGGGCGGTGCCGTCCACCCGGATACCGAGCGGTTCCTCGGCGGCGAGCAGATCCGCCCGCGCCGACGCCGTCACGCTGCCCGTCCCGCCGGCCTCGCCCGGCCCGCCCGCCCTGCCCGGGTCCGGAGCGGGCACCGTGACCCGCAGCACCCGCCGCCGTGCTGTCCGCCCTGACACCCGCACCGCCTCCAGTCAGGTTTGCCTCACCGCAAGCGTACGCCGCGGGCCCGATCGGGCAGCGCGGGCGGCGGGCAGGCGAACAGAAGAAGAAAACAAGCGAGCCACGACCCGGGAGAGATTGCCAGCTCTTTACTTTGTTATGTATGGTCTAGACCAATGGGCAGATGGTT
>DASWUW010001253.1:0-3663 GCA_036406335.1 Trebonia sp. | reverse complement strand
ACTCGCTGACTGAGCAGGGGCAGGCCGGGCCGATCCCGGACCTGGTGAACCGTGATTTCACTGCCGGAAAGCCCGGGCAGAAAATGGTCGGGGACATCAGTGCGCCACGAGGCGCTCTGCCGTATTGTCCGCGCAGCGGACGAGGATAGGAGGAAGTGTCTTCGGGCCTAATGGCTTACCTGGAACCGAAAGGTGAAGGGGACCATAGCACGCCAGAAAACCGGTAGCCGCGCCCAGGCGTCAAGGGCGGTGTTCCGGGAGGCCCGCGCGATATGGCGAAAGCTGAATTGCCTGAATCCTAGTCTCCAGAAGGTGTAAGCCGACACCCGCCGGAAAGACGCCCGTTACCGGTGCCGGCCCCTGCCGCAGGATAGTGATGTGCCTGCGGCAATCCTCCGGGGCGCAGGGGCGATGCCCAGTCAGGGCATTGAAGGAGATGAACGGGACGCCTAAGTCGCGCTCGGTACGTACGGCAGTAGTGAACGTGGGATCGCCTAAGGAACGCGAGTTCTATGGCGACGGAGTGCCCGTAGTAGTCGCAGGGGTAACGGCCTGCCAATCCGGAGACCGCTAACGGCGGACCACAGGGCGAAGGGGCACAGGTGACTGGACAGATCAGACTGCGAGGTATGCGTAATGCAGGACGCCGAAACGGTACTGGAGGTCCTCCGCGAGCGCGGCAGGAAAGGACTGCCGCTCACGCAGCTTTACCGGCAGATGTTCAATAAAGACATGTACTTGCTGGCCTACGGGAACATTTACTCCAACAAGGGGGCCATGACCCCGGGGGCCAGCGGAGGAACTGCGGACGGCATGTCCGAGGCGGTGATCGATGAGATTGTCGGCCTGATGCGGTTCGAGCGGTACCGGTTCGCCCCGGCCCGCCGGGTTTACATCCCGAAGAAGAACGGCAAGCTGAGGCCACTCGGAATACCGTCATGGCGGGACAAGCTTGTCGGCGAAGTGGTTCGCCTCATACTGGAGGCTACCTACGAGCCGACGTTCTCGTCCCGGTCGCATGGTTTCCGGAAAGGACGCGGATGTCATACCGCATTGCGGCAGATCCGCGAAACCTGGACCGGAACGGTGTGGTTCATCGAGGGCGACATATCCGACTGCTTCGGGTCCGTTGACCATGAGATCCTGATGCAGATACTCGGGGAAAAGATCGGTGACCAGCGGTTTCTCCGGCTAATTCACGGCATGCTGCAAGCCGGGTACATGGAGGACTGGGAATACAGGGATACGCTGAGCGGCACCCCGCAAGGAAGCGTCGTTTCCCCGGTCCTGAGCAACATCTACCTTCATAAGCTCGATGAGTTCGTCGAGCGGGAGCTAATTCCGCAGTACACGCGAGGGAAAGGGCGAAGGCTTAATCCGCAGTACACGCGGATATGGCGACAGCTGGCAGCGGCACGGGAACTCGGCGACCGGGATCAGGTCCGGAAGCTGACCCGTAGCCTGCGTGCCATTCCCTCAGTCGATCCGGAAGACCCGAGTTACCGGCGGCTCCTTTACTGCCGGTATGCAGATGATCATTTGCTCGGGTTCATCGGATCGAAGGCTGAATCTGAGGAGATCAAGAGGAAGCTGGCAAGGTTCCTGCGAGAGACCCTCGCTCTGGAACTGAACCCGGACAAGACGTTGATCACCCATGCCCGCACCCGCGCGGCAAGATTCCTCGGATATGAGATCACCGTCCAGCACTGCGACACTCAGCTCACCAACGGCCGCCGCATGGTCAACGGCAAGGTCGCGCTGATGGTCCCAAAAGACGTGATCAAGGCCAAGTGCGCCTCCTACCGGAAGCAAGGAAAACCCTGGCACCGGCCCCGGCTCCAGAACCTCGACGACTACGACATCGTGAGGATCTACGGAGCCGAATACCGGGGCGTCGTAAACTACTATCTTCCTGCCCGGAACGTATCGGCACTGCATACCCTGCACTGGAACGCCGAGACTTCCATGCTCGAAACCCTGGCAGCCAAGCACAAGTCGAGTGTCAGAACGATGGCTGCCCGCCACAAGACCAAGGTCGTCACCAAAAATGGTCCCCGGACCTGCTTTGAGGCGAGGCTTGAGCGGAAAGGCAAGAATGATCTAGTAGCGCGATTTGGCGGGATACCTCTCAAGCAGGACAAGCGCGCCCTGATCAACGACCCCGCGCCAGTCCCCATACGAACCCCGCCGAGGGAGCTTATAGCACGGCTCCGCAGGCGGCGGTGCGAGCTATGCGAGCAAGGCGCGGCAGTGGCAGTCCACCAAGTGACTAAACTCGCAGACCTTGGCTCATCAGGAGCTGGCCAGCCCGCATGGGCGGCACTCATGACCAAGATGCGGCGCAAAACGCTTATCGTCTGCCATGAATGCCACGAAATAATCCATGAATCTCTGGCCATGCTCGCGGCATAAATCACTGAGCCTTTTTCATCCTCCTTATGCCTCTCGGATTTGCAAGACGTGGATGGCCTTGGCGAGCTGGCCTGCGCGTCGGGGGCAGCAGCGGAGCTTGCGGAGGATCCGCCACGTCTTGAGCTGCGCGTTTGCGCGCTCGCCGGGCGCCCGGAGCTTCGCGTGGGCGCGGTTGGCCTCTTTCTGTGATTCGGGCTTGTTCTTCCCGCGGTACGGGATCTTCGCCCAGGTGCTGCCCAGGTAGCCCTTGTCGGCCAGGGTGACCAGCCCCTGGCGTTCCAGCTCGGCTAGCACGCCCCAGATCCACTCGGCTTTCTTGTCGTGGACCGATCCGGGCAGCGCTCCCGAGACCCACAGGATGCCGCCGGTCGGGCTGGCGATGACCTGCAGGTTCATCCCGTGGTGCCTGTGCTTGCCCGAGTAGAACGGGCGGTCGGCGGCGACCCGGTCCGTCGCAATGAGCGTCCCGTCAACAACTACGTAGGCCAGGCCGGCCTTCTTCGCGTCCCGGACGGCCTGGCGGAGCTTCGGCGCCCGGGCCGCGAGCAGCGCGACGGTCTCCTGAACATAGCGCCAGGCGGTGGCCGTCCCGATCCCGAACCCGGCCGCGAGCTCGGCGAACGTCTCGCCCTTGCGTAGGTAGGCGAGGACGAGCAGGGCCTGCTGGCCGCAGTCCAGCTTCCGCCAGGCCGACCCGATCGAGGCGCGGTGGCGGCGGATGATCCCGGCGGTGAACGTAAGGGTCTTGCGCGACAACGGCAGCGCGGCACGGTAGAACAGCATGAAGAAGCCCCTGGAGGGTTGAAGCTGGTGTGGTGACCGCCTCAACTACCAGGGGCTTCACCGTTCCCAGCGGCAACACGCCGCCTTGCGCTCAAACCGTGACCAACCCACTACAGCCGGGATGAAAAAAGGCTCAGTGTCTCCGCCACCTGGTCGGCGGTCCCGGTCAGTACACCGGGCAGCGCGCGGATCTGCTCGTCGGGCATTCCGCCGAGCACCTGGCGGGCCACGGTCAGGTCCGGCTCGCCTTCCGAGACGCTCACCGCGAAAATGAACAGGTTGAGCTCAAGCTGATCGAACCGGCCGGGCGCGGCGTCGCGGAGGTATTCGATGCGGTCCGCCAGTACCTGCTCCGGGTCGATCTCCGGGGTGACGACGGTGAAACCGACGATGTCCGCCTCCCGCGCCGCCAGCCGCAGCATCCGCTGGCCGCTGGCGCCGAGCATCAGCGGGGGCATCGGGTCGACC
>DASWUW010001252.1:0-3527 GCA_036406335.1 Trebonia sp. | reverse complement strand
CGAGCCGGTCGACGGCGCGGGCGGGCCCGGTGCCCGTGCCTCCGGGGCGTCACTCGGTGCCCGCGTCGTCGCGTCGCCCCGGATGTCCGGGCAGCGGGCATTCGTGCGCCGCGGGCCGGACGACGCGAGCGTCGCCGCGCTGATCGACGCCCTGGCGCGCGCGGGCGGCCGCCTGACGATCACCGAGGCGGCCCGGGCCGTCGGCGAACCGCCCGTCCGGATGTCCCGCTACCTGACGCAGGTTGCCCGGCTGCTGAACGTAGACGGCTACGCTGTGCTGCGGGTAACGGACGAGGGCCGGACGGTGGAACAGAACACCCGGCTTCTCACGGAGCAGTTCGCCGTCTGAGCCGGCGGCACCGACGCGGCGGCCGGGACCGCATGCAGACGGCGACTGGAGTAGGCGGTGACGGCGTGGCACACGGCGACGTGACCCCCAGCGGGACCACGATCAGCCCCGCGCGGCGGGCCGAGGTGATCGACGCGCTGCGCCGGGGAACCGTCCCGCGTGCCGGGCTCGACCTGTTCGCGGTCGGCCTGGAGCGGTTCGAGCGCGCCATCGACGAGGAACTAGACGGTGTCGCGGCCGGCCGCGCCACGTTCAAGGCGGTCCGCGGCGACTACGGCGCCGGCAAGACCTTCTTTGCCCGCTGGCTGGCCGAGCGGGCCAAGCGCCGGGGCATGGCAGCGGCTGAGATTCAGATCTCCGAGACCGAGACGCCGCTGCACAAGCTGGAAACCGTCTACCGGCGCATCGCTGAGCAGCTGTCCACCGCCGCCTACCCGCCGAGCGCGCTGCGGGAGATTATCGACGCCTGGTTCTACACCCTCGAAGAGGACGTGCTCGCCGAAGGCGGGGTAAGCAGCGATGACACGGCCGCGCTGGCCACCGGGGTCGGCGCCCTGCTCGAGCGCCGGCTGGCTGCTGTCGCCCGGACCACGCCCGCGTTCGCCGCCGCGCTGCGCGCCTACTGGACGGCGACAACGAACGGGGACCAGGCCACCGCGCAGTCCCTGCTCGCCTGGATCGGCGGCCAGCCCAACGTGAGCGCGGCCGCCCGCCGCGCCGCCGGCGTCCGCGGCGACCTCGACCACTTCGCCGCCCTCGGCTTCCTGCAGGGCCTGCTCACCATCTTGCGGGACTCCGGCCAGCCCGGGTTGCTGGTCGTCCTGGACGAGGCCGAAACCCTGCAACGGGTACGCTCCGACGTGCGTGACAAAGCCCTGAACGCGCTGCGTCAGCTGGCCGACGAAGTCGACGCGGGCCGCTTCCCCGGCCTGTACCTGCTCGTCACCGGAACACCCGCGTTCTTCGACGGGCCGCAGGGAGTCTCGCGGCTGACGCCGCTGGCGCAGCGGCTGGCCACTGATTTCGGCACGGACGCGCGGTTCGACTCGCCGCGCGCCGTGCAGCTCCGGCTCACCGGTTTCGACCTGCCCAAGCTGGCCAGCCTCGGGTCCGCTATCCGGGACGTCTACGCGGCCGGAGCGACCGCGCCAGCCCGGATCACCCGTCTTGTCGACGACGCCTACGTTGCCGGCCTCGCCCGCGCGGTCACCGGCGAGCTCGGCGGCCAGGTCGGTGTCGCACCCCGGGTGTTCCTGCGCAAACTAGTCGCCGACGTGCTCGACCGCGTCGACGAGTTCGACGACTTCGATCCGCGCAGGCACTACAAGCTCACCCTCCGCGCAACCGAGCTGACCGGCACCGAGCGCAATGCGGCGGCTCTGGCCGCAGCAGGCCCCCCGGGGCGGCCGGTCACCGCCGACGATGTGGAGCTGGACCTGTGACGCAGGCTTCCGGCCTGCACCCGTCACTGGCCCACCACCTGGTGAACACGCTCGGCTGGACCACGCTGCGGCCCCTGCAGCACGCCGCCCTGGAACCGGTACTGCGCGGCGACGACGCACTGCTGCTCGCCCCCACGGCCGGCGGCAAGACCGAGGCCGCGGTCTTCCCGGTTCTCACCCGGATGTCAGCCGAGGACTGGACCGGGCTTTCCTTTCTTTACCTGTGCCCGCTGAAGGCGTTGCTCAACAACCTGCTGCCCCGCCTGGAGACCTACGGCGGCTGGGCCGGGCGCCGGGTGGCGCTCTGGCACGGCGATACCACGGCCGGGCGCCGCCGGGCGATGCTCGCCGGGCCGCCGGACCTGCTGCTCACCACTCCCGAGTCGCTCGAGTCGATGCTGGTCAGCCCCGGAGTCGATCACCGCCGGCTGTTCGCCGACCTGCGGGGTGTGATCGTCGACGAGGTGCATGCCTTCGGAGCGGGCGACCGGGGCTGGCACCTGCTTGCGGTCCTTGAGCGCCTCAGCCGGATCGCCGGCCGCCCGCTGCAACGGATCGGCCTGTCCGCCACCGTCGGAAATCCGGGTCAGCTGCTCGGCTGGCTCCAGGGCTCCTCGGCGGGTCAGCGGCCGGGAATGGTGGTCGGAGGTCAGCTGGCCGCAGCCGGCGCCGCCTCCGAACCCGAGCTGGATCTGCAGGTCGACTACGTAGGAAGCGTCGGGAACGCCGCCAAGGTGATCGCGGAGCTGCACCGGGGCGAGAAGCGCCTGGTGTTTGCGGACTCCAAGCGCCTCGTGGAGCTGCTGGGGGCCGAGCTCCGGGCGCGTGACGTAACGACTCATCTCGTGCACGCGTCACTGGCGCTCGACGAGCGGCGCCGCGCCGAGCAGGCGTTCGCCGAGGGCCACGATTGCGTCATCGTGTCCACGTCCGCCCTTGAACTCGGCATCGACGTCGGTGACCTGGACCGGGTCATCCAGGTCGGCTCCCCGGTCACCGTCGCGGCGTTCCTGCAGCGGCTTGGCCGCAGCGGCCGCCGGGCGGAGACGGTGCGCAACTGCCTGTTCCTCGCGATCGAGCACGAGCAGCTGCTGGCCGCGGCCGGCCTGCTGCTCGCCTGGGGACGCGGGTTCGTCGAGCCGGTCGTGCCGCCGCCCGAGCCCAGGCACATCACCGCGCAGCAGCTTCTCGCGCTCTGTCTCCAGGAAGGCCGGGTGGGGGAGAAGCTGTGGCCCGAATGGCTGCTGCTGCCGTCCCTGACTGAGGAGGCGGACGAGATCACCACGCACCTCGCCGGGCACGGGTTCGTGCAGCGTGAGGACGGCATGTTGTTCATCGGCCCGGAGGCAGAGCTGAAGTTCGGGCGCCGGCACTTCATGGACCTCATGGCCAGCTTCACCGCGCCGCCGGAGTTCACCGTGCTGCACGGCCGCGAGGAGATCGGGCGCACCGACCCGGTGCTGCTCGTCGACCGGGTGAACGGGCCGCGCCTGCTGCTGCTGGGCGGACGAACCTGGCGGGTGACCTGGACCGACTGGAAACGGCGGCGGTGCTTCGTCGAGCCCGGCGAAGGCGGCGGCCGGGCCCGGTGGCTGGGCAGCGCGCCCGGCGGCGCGTCATTCGAGCTGGCCCGGGCGATGCGGGACGTGCTGCTCGGGGCCGACCCGCCCGCGCGCCTGACCCGGCGTGCGTCCGGGGTACTGGACGGCCTGCGTTCCGACGCAGTCGGCCGGGTC
>DASWUW010001251.1:0-3673 GCA_036406335.1 Trebonia sp. | reverse complement strand
GTGGCCGGGGCCGGCCTCGGGATCGGACTCAGCCGGTCCGGGTCCGGCGGCGGCCCGGCCCCCGCGGCGGCCGGGTCCTACTCGCCGCTGTCGTCGCTGGGCCCGCTGACCGCGGCCCCGTCCCCGGGGGCGCTCGGACCGGAGCAGGTCCCCGTTCCAGTCACGGCGGCGCTGGCCGCGACCTCGGCGGCGACGGCGGGACAGGCGGTCGACGGGATCAGCTGCCAGACCAGCGAGCAGACGGTCTTCCACATCCATACGCACCTGACCATCTTCGTAAACGGGCAGCCGCGGCAGGTCCCGGCCGGGATCGGCATCCCGGGGGCGGTCGCCACCCAGACGCAGGCGGGGGCCTTCGTGAACTCGGGGTCCTGTTTCTACTGGCTGCACACCCACGCCGCCGACGGGATCATCCACATCGAGTCTCCGGTGCAGCGCACCTACACGCTGGGCGAGTTCTTCGACGAGTGGGGGCAGCCCCTGGGGCCGGCCCAGGCGGGGCCGGCCCGGGGCAAGGTCACGGTGATCGTGAACGGGAAGGTGTTCCCGGGCAACCCGCGGAACGCCCCGCTCGGGTCGCACGAGAACCTGCAGGTGGAGGTGGGGGCTCCGCTGGTCATGCCGGAGACGATCAACTGGTCGCCCACCGGCCTGTGACGGGCCCGGGCTACGAGGCCGGGCGGAACGTGGCCGCGAACGCCTGGAAGTAATGGAAGTAGGCGTTCCAGTCGCTGTCCGGGGTGGACCAGTACAGCGCGTAGGCGTGGCTGGCGTTAGCCAGCACGTTCCGGTTGAGGATGTGCACCGGCAAGCCGTTCCGCGTGTAGGTGAACTCCCAGTCCGCCGCCTTCTCGGCCTGCGGGTAACTGACCGACGCCAGGCGGATCCGCTGGTAGTCCGGGTAGGTGCTCTTGCGGGCGGTCTCCTGCTGCTCCCAGTTGGCCAGCGGGTCCGGGTTGGGGGTGTCGGACTGGTCGATGAGCAGGAAGATGTTGCCGTCCGCCGGGTCGGTCAGGTACACGTAGTGGCCCACGTGCGAGATCGCCCACCCCTGGGGGACGCCGATGGAGAAGCCGGTGGAATTGGTGAAGCGGTGGTACCCGGCCGGCAGGGTGCCGTAGGCGGGACCCGCACCGGTACCGGTACCGGTACCGGTACCGGTACCGGTACCGGTTGCGGCGGCCGGGCTCGACGGGGAAACCGGGGCCCGCGTTGTCCTGAGCGCGGCGGCCGAACTGGGCGACGTCGCGGCCGGCGTTGCCGGGGTGCTCGGCGTCGCGGCCGGGCTCGCCTTGACCGGGGTACTGCCCGCTGCCGCGGGATGCGTGCTGCTCGCGGACGGGCTGCCCGGCTGACCGTGCGCGCTGGTCAAGACGAGGGCCAGGACAGTGACGGCGGCCGCGGCGAGGGCGGCGAGAAGGACCAGGAGACCGCGCGGCCTCCGGTGCGCCTCGGGCCTTTGCGGTTCACCCGCGGCCGCTTCGCCCGCGGGAGACTTGGGCGGGGCCGGCTCGGTCGGGGCCGGAGTTACCGGAACGCCGGACGCGTCGGGCTCAGACGCTGGCGGCGCCGTGTCCAGCGCCGCACCTTCCAGGACCGCGCCTTCCAGGACCGCGCCTTCCAGGACCGCGCCTTCCGGCGGCACGGCCGGGGACAGCGCTTGCGCTTGCGTCGAGCCTGCTTCCGCGGCCGGCTGTTCCGCTGTCTGCCCGCTCGGAGCAGGCGCTTGCGTAGGCGGCTCCGCCGCCGCCTGCGCGTCCGGGACCGGCGTTTCTGCGGGCGGCACCTCGACCGGGAGCGCCTGGGCCGGGAGTGCCTGGGCCGGAGGTGCCTGGGCCGGGAGCGCCTGGGCCGGGAGCGCCTCATCGGCCAGGGTGGCCGACGGCGGGCTCGCCTGGAGGACGGGCACCCGGGGCGGGTCGGCGGCCGCCGAGTCGTCCTGGCTGGCGGTCTCGCGGAGCATCCGCTCGGTCTCGTCGGCGCCGAGGCGCTGGTCCGGGTCCTTCCGCAGCAGGCCGCTGATCACCGGTCCCAGCGACCCGGCGTGCGCGGCCTCCTCCGGCTCGTCGGCGACCACGGCGGTGAGGGTGGCCAGCGCACTGTTGCGCTGGAACGGCGGGTGCCCCTCGACCGCGGCGTACAGGGAGGCACCGAGCCCCCACAGGTCGGCGGGCGTGCTGGCCGCTCCGGCCGGCTCTCCCATGGCGCGCTCGGGCGCGATGTAGGACGGCGACCCGAGCAGGGCGCCGCCGATGGTGAGCGTGGGACTGTCCGCGGCGCGGGCGATGCCGAAGTCGGTCAGCACCACCCGCCCGTCCGGGCCGACCAGGATGTTGGCCGGCTTCACGTCCCGGTGCAGGATGCCTTCCTCGTGCGCGGCCCGCAGGGCGGCGAGGACCCCCAGGCCGACCTGGGCCGCCTCGCCCGGCCGCAGCGGCCCGTCCTCGTCCAGGAGCTCGCGCAGCGAGCGGTACGGGAGCAGTTCCATGACGATTGACGGGTGGTCGTCCTCTTCCACGATGTCGTAGATACGGACGACGTTCTGGTGGTTGAGGCGCCCCGCCATCTGGGCTTCCCGGATGGCCCGGCGGCAGGCGAGCTGCTGCTCCTGCTCGGTGAGGTGCGGCGGCCAGAGGATCTCCTTTACCGCCACGTCCCGTTTCAGCAGCTCGTCGTGTCCCCGCCAGACCACGCCCATGCCACCGCGGCCGATCTCCGCGATGAGCCGGTAGCGTCCGGACAGCAGGCGTCCCGGCTCAGTCGCTTCCATGTCGGCGGGACTACCCAGAGGCGGCAAGCACTAACGATTCACCGCAGAATGTGACGCAACTGAATGAATGAGAGGCGGCTTAACTCACCTGGTCGGGTACGACGGACTCCGCCGCGGGCGCGTCGGCCGGCTCCGCCGGTTCCGCCGCAGCGGCGCGGCGCGGCGCGAACGCCAGGCCAGCCGCCAGGCAGGCGAACGGGATGGACGGGATCAGGTAGCGGTAGTCGAAGTCGGCGATCGCGATCGGGAACACCAGCAGCGCCGCCGCGGTGACCCACGGAAGCATCGTGGTGCCCCGCGGCGACCAGTGCAGCCGGGCCGAACTCAGCCGCACTGAGCGCAGCGCCCGGTCTGGCCGCCGCCACGAGCCCGGGTCCGTGCCGCGCCGCCGGACCCCCGTCACCGACAGCAGTCCGCCCAGGCCGACCAGGAAGATCACCGCCAGCAGCGGGCCGTAGGTAAACACCACCCGCTGGTACACCGCGATCGGGATGGCCGCGATTCGGTGCACTACGCCAGGAGCCTGGTGGCCGTAGGACAGCCAGTCCTGGTAGGCGGTGCCGCCGGGGATCCAGGAATGATTGTTCGGCGGGAGCAGGTTGTGCTTCGCCGTCACGTAGTGCAGGTGAAAGGCGTAGTAGTACGTCGTGCCCGCTCCGGGGTAGGCGACCCGGGGGAAGCCGAACGACATCGCGGTGTTGAAGAACACCGTCTTCAGGTAGTCCAGCGGCTGCGCCTCGACCGCGTGGACGGCGAAGTCGGTCAGCAGGGTGTTGTTGACCGCCGTAACCGGGCCGCCGGTGGCCCACATGTACGGGGAGCCGTGCACCACCCCGTTCACCTTGACCGCGTGCACCTCCGGCGCATGCCAGACGAAATTCCCCGGCGGCGCCCGGTCGACCA
>DASWUW010001250.1:0-8534 GCA_036406335.1 Trebonia sp. | reverse complement strand
GACCGTAGACAGCAAGCCTGACGCCGCCCGCCGGCCCGCCGGCCCGGCCGGCCGCGATGCCCAGGATGCCGCGGGGCTGCTTCTCGGGCGGCTGACCGTGCTGCCGGCCCTGGTGTTCCTGCCGTTCCTGCTGACCAGCTTTCCGCTGCTGCTGATCGGCTGGTTCAAGCCGGTCCCGGTCATCATCCTCTGGGTGGCGCTCACCGCGGCCGCCGTGCCCTACGTCTGGCGCCGGATTCCCTCGGTCACCGGCGCGGCTGACTGGGGCACGGCCAGCGCGGGCCGGGCCCAGGCTCCCACGCCGCGCTGGGTGCTCTGGTCGCTGGCGGCGATCGCGGTCGGGTTTACCGTTTTCCAGGCGGTCTACCACTCCCAGTTCGTGATCGTGCAGCTGGACGCGGCCTCCTACATGGAGTTCGCCACCTGGATCTCCAAGCACGGGTCGCTGCCGATCCCCGGAGGTGCGGCCGACTTCGGCCACGCCTCCGGGCTCACCTTCGCCAGCGCCGCGTTCTACCCGGTGGGCAGCTCCATCGTGCCCCAGTTCATGGCCGGGCTGCCGATGCTGCTCTCGACCGGCTTCTGGGCCGGCGGCGCGCGCGCCGCGCTCTTCTGGGCCCCCCTCCTGGGCGGGCTCGGCCTGTTCACCTTTGGCGGCCTGGTGGCCCGGCTGGTCGGGCCCCGCTGGGCGCCGCCCGCGGCGCTGATCATGGGGATCGGGATTCCCGAGGCCTACGGAAGCCGCAACACCTACAGCGAGACGCTCGCGCAGATCCTGTTT
This sequence comes from Trebonia sp., assembly GCA_036406335.1. Taxonomy (GTDB): domain Bacteria; phylum Actinomycetota; class Actinomycetes; order Streptosporangiales; family Streptosporangiaceae; genus Trebonia. The sequence goes on along the minus strand of DASWUW010001250.1, from coordinate 7,753 downwards.
CTCGGCGCGCTCTCCCTGTGGATCGACGCCCAGCGCACCGACCAGGGGGAGGCCGACGCCGGCCGCTGGCGGGTCAGCTGGCGGACCCACACCCGGTCCGCTTCGCACGTGCTGGCGGGGGTCACCGGGCTGACGTTCGGCCTCACGCTGCTGGTGCGCATCGACGGGCCGGCCGACGTCCTGTTCGTGGTGCCCTACTGCGGCCTGCTCGTGCTGCGGCGCCAGCGCCAGGTCCTCTCGCTGCTGGCGGGCCTGCTGGCGGGCCTGCTGTACGGCACGGTGGACGGGGTCTTCCTGACCCTGCCCTACCTGAAGGTCAACAGCCAGTCGGTCAAGGCCATGATCGCCGCCTTCGTCCTGGTGACCGTGGTATCCGTGGTCGCGGTCTGGTGGCTGCGCCGGCGCGGCTCGGAGCTGCGCTTCGTGCCCGGCCGGTGGCTGGTCACTGTGGTCACGGCCGCGCCGTTCGTCGTCATCGCCGCCTTCGTCGTCCGCCCCTACGTAGAGAAGAACTGGCACGCGCTGCAGTACGCCCCGCTCAGCCTGCACTGGATCTACTGGTACACCGGCGCCGCCGCCATCGTGTTCGGGGTGATCGCCGCGGCCATGCTCAGCCGGCGCTGCGTCCTGGGCGAGGCCCCCGTCTGGGTACTCCCGCTGGTGACGTTTGCCTGGACGATTACCTACTTCCTGCTGCGGCCGGCGATCACCGCGCACCAGCCGTACGCCAGCCGCCGCCTGGTCCCGGCCGTGCTGCCGGGACTGATCCTGCTCGCGGTATGGCTGGCCGCCTGGCTGGCCCGCAAGTCGCGGGCGGTGCGCCTGGTGAGCGTGCCCGCCTACCTGGAGCGGTCGCCGCGGATCTTCGTGATCGCCTGCTGCGCGGGCGCGCTCTTCCTGCCCCCGCTGATCGGGAACTTCGGCCTCGGGGTCAAGTCCGGCGGGCCGGTCGGCGTCATGCCCTACTCGGACGGCCTCGCGTTCCAGCGGGCCTACGTCGGCGAGATCGCCGCGATCGGCAAGATCTGCCAGACCCTGCCGTCCGACTCGTCGGTCCTCATCGCCGACTACACGATGAACCAGCAGTTCGCGCAGGACATCCGGGGAACCTGCGGTGTGCCCGTGGCCGGCATCGGCGCCACCCTGCCGCCCGGCGTGCAGGTGATCCCGGTGAACGCCGGCACGGTCCCGGGGGGCGGGATCTCCGCCCAGACCGTGCTGGCCGCGGTAACCGCGATCCGGCAGGCCGGACGGCACCCGGTCGTGCTCGCGCCCACCAGCGAAGCACTGGCCAAGCTTGGTAACGGCTCCGTGAAGTTGGTGATGGCTCAGGATACGAGCATCGATGAACACGTAGTCTTCGGTACGCCGAGGAACACTTTGCCTCAGCGGTTTACGGTCTACAGTTGGGAGCCGGCTAAGTGATTGCCGAGTATGAAACCGCGCGGGAAGAGGAAACGACGGCCGCGCCCTACGTGACGATCATCCTGCCTTGTTACAACGAGGAAGGGCACGTGATCGCCGAGGTTGAGCGGATCTCGGCGGCGATGGAGGCCAGCGGCTACTCCTACGAGCTGGTATGCGTGAACGACGCCTCCACCGATGACACGCTGGCCAAGCTGTACGAGGCCGCGCCGCGCTTCCCGAAGATGGAAGTGGTCAACTTCCACCGCAACAGCGGTTCCGGCACCGTGCGCCGGATTGGCACCCAGCGGGCCCGCGGCGAGATCGTGGTGTGGACCGACGCCGACATGACCTACCCCAATGAGCGGATCCCGGAGCTGGTCCAGATCCTGGAGAAGGACTCGACGATCGACCAGGTGGTCGGTGCGCGGACCAGCGAGCAGGGCACGTACAAGCTGCTCCGGGTGCCTGCCAAGTGGTTCATCAGGAAGTTCGCCGAGCGGCTGACCGGGGCGAAGATCCCCGACCTGAACTCAGGCCTGCGGGCCTTCCGGCGCGAGGTGTCGCTGCCCTACCTGCGGCTGCTGCCCGCCGGGTTCTCGTGCGTCACCACGATCACCGTGTCGTTCCTGGCGAACAACCACGAGATGTACTTCATGCCGATCGACTACTACAAGCGGGCGGGCAAGTCCAAGTTCAAGTTTGGCAAGGACGCCTACCGGTACATCCTGCAGGTGCTGCGGATGACGATGTACTTCAACCCGCTCAAGGTGCTCATGCCGCTGGCGCTGACCCTGCTCGGACTGGGCTTCGTCAAGGCCATCTACGACGTGGCCGCGCACCCGGTGAAGATCGCCACTGACACGGTGCTGATCTTTGTCACCGGTCTTCTCATCGCGTCCCTGGCGCTGCTCGCCGACCTGATCGTCCGGTCGAGGGACAGCTAGGCCGGGTTTTGCGACGGGAGCGGGGCGTGCGCCGGGAGCAGCCGGTCGGCCAGCGGTCCGACGACCTGCTCGGGCGTGAACCTGAGCGCGGCGAGCGCTGCGGCCGCGTGGCGCAGCTTCAGCAGCGTCTCGCGGTCGCCGGCCAGCCGGAGCAGCGCGTCGGCCAGCGCCGCCGGGTCACCCGGCGGCACCAGTACGGCCGCGCCGCCCAGTACCCGGCGCTGCGGCGCGGTGTCCGAGGTGACGACCGCGCACCCGGCGGCGGCTCCCTGGAAGACCTTGTTCGGCACTACCCGCAGCGCCTTGTCCCCGGTGCCGAAGATGCCGAGGCAGACGTCGTGCGACGCCACCAGCGCGGGCAGCTGGGCCGCGGGTACCCAGTCGAGCCAGCGCACCGACTGGTTCGCCGCGGCGGCCCGCTTGGTCTCCGCCTCGTCCTGGCCGCGGCCGATCATGGTCACCTCGACCGGTGCGCCGGCGATGCGGCCGAGGGCCGCGCCGATGACCGGCGTGCCCTGCAGCGGCGTGTAGAGCCCGTAGAAGACCACCTTCAGCGGCTGGCCGGGATCGGCCGGCCGATCCTCGTCGGCGGCCGCCGCGGCGGCCCGGTGCCACGGCTCCGGGGCGCCCACCGGTACCACCACGGCCTTGACCCGGTACTTCTCCGGCACGATCTCCAGGTGCTCGTCGGTGTCCACCACCACGATGTCGGCCGCGTGCAGCGCGGCCGCGTCGATCAGCCGCAGCAGCCTGGTCTTCAGCCCGCCGTCCAGCCGGCGGTCCTTGGCCGTGTTGGCCGCGCTGATCAGGTGGTCGAGCACGACCGGCACCCGGCCCCGCCGGTACAGCAGCCGCGCGAGGTGCACGTCGAAGTGACCCAGGTAGCCGACCACGACCGCGTCCGGACGGCCGAGCCGGCGGGCGCGGCGCGCCAGCCCGAGCCAGCGGCTGGCCAGCCGGACGGCCAGGCCGCCGGCTTTCCACGGCTTGGCCAGCATGTCGACCCGGTCCGCGGTGGTGAGCCCGAGCGGGATATTGCACTCGGCCACGTCGAACCCGCGGGCGGCCAGGCCCTCGGCGATGGTCGCGATGCGCGGGTGCATCGCGGTGTCGTAGGTACCGAAGATGATTGTCCGCATGATGTCCGTAGCCTACCGAGAGAGATGGACCTGTGAAGGCCTTCGCCAAGCGACTGATCGGCAGCCGCTGGACCAAATGGGCAGTCGTCGTCATCGCGGCGGGCATCGGCGCCTACGAGATCGACAAAGAGTGGAAAGAGGTCCACCACGCCCTCGGGCAGATCGGCCTGCTGGCCTCGTTCGAGGCGCTGCTCGCCCTGCTGGTCATGCAGTTCGCCACCCTCTTCCAGTGGCGGGCGATGCTGGCCGGCCTCGGCTCACCGCTGCGGACGACGACGGCCGGCCGGATCTTCTTCATCGGCCAGCTCGGCAAGTACATTCCCGGCTCGGTCTGGCCGGTCCTGACCCAGATGGAACTGGGGGCCCGGGCCAACGTGCCCCGGGCCCGGTCAGCCAGCGCGTCGATCCTGACGATGATCCTGTCCCTGGCTACCGGCCTGCTGGTGGCCGCGGCGACGCTGCCCTTCGCGCACTACTCGGCCGGCTACGACTATGTCTTCCTGCTGGTCCCGGTGATCTTGGTCGGCCTCTATCCGCGGGTGCTCAACCCGCTGCTCAACCGGCTCTTCAAGCTGGCCAAACGGCCCGGCCTGGATGAGCCGGTTACCCTCCGGATGCTGGCCAAGCCCCTGGCCTGGTCGCTGACCGCCTGGCTGGCCAACGGCGCGCAGATCTGGATCCTGGCCGACAAGCTGGGCGCCCCGGTCGGCCGCACCATCCCGATCGCCCTCGGCGGGTACGCGTTCGCCTGGTGCGCGGGCTTCATCGTCATCTTCGCCCCGGCTGGGGCCGGGGCGCGCGACGCGCTGCTGGTCGTGGCGCTCATCCCGCTCGTCGGGACGCATAGCGCGGCCCTCGCCGTGGCGCTGGTCTCCCGCGCGGTCAACACGGCCAGCGACCTGATCGTGGCGGGCACCGCCGCGGCGACCCGTGGTCGCCAGACGGCCGACGAGGACCCGGGAAAAGCCGGGCCGGCGCTCCCGGCTGAGACCGTCACCCCGGTCGCGACCGGGTCGGACAGCAGCCGCGCCTAGGAGGCGCCGCTGGTCAGGTCCCGGCGGCGAGGATCGCGGGGAGGGCGCGGCGCAGGGCGTCCTTCCAGTCGCCGATCGGCGCGATGCCCGCCGCCTGCCAGGCGTCGTGACCGAGAACGCTGTAAGCGGGCCGTCTGGCCGGCGTGGGAAAGTCGGCGGTGGTGATCGGCCGGGGAGTCAGCCGCGCTCGTTCCTGGCCGGCCTGGTCTTGACCCGCGTCCGGCTGGTACCGGCGGAAGATCTCCTCGGCGAAGCCGAACCAGGTGGTCTGGCCGGAGCTGGTGGCATGGTAAATGCCGGGCGGGGCGGCCTGGGTAATCAGGGCGTGAATCTGCGCGGCGACGTCGGCGGTCCAGGTCGGCTGGCCGTGCTGGTCGGCGACGACCCCGGGCTCGGTGCCGTTCCCGGCCAGCCGGAGCATGGTCTTCACGAAGTTCTTGCCGTGGGCGCCGTACAGCCAGGCGGTGCGGACCACGTAGCCGGTGTCCGGCGCGGCGGCCAGGACGGCGTGCTCGCCGGCCAGCTTGGTCCGGCCGTAGGCGCCGGCCGGCCCGGTGGCCGCGTCCTCCGGGTACGGGGCGGTGGCGGTGCCGTCAAAGACGTAGTCAGTGGACGGGTGGACCAGCCGCGCGCCCGCTTCCCGGCAGGCGGCGGCCAGCACGGCGGGCCCCTGGCCGTTGACCGCCAGCGCCTCGTCCTCGTGCTCCTCGGCGGCGTCCACGGCGGTCCAGGCCGCGCAGTTGACCACCACGCCGGGCTTGACCGCGGCCAGCGCCGCCCCGACCGCGACCGCGTCGGTGATGTCCAGGTCGGCCCGGCCCAGGGCGGCGAACTCCTCGTCCCGGGCGGACAGCAGGGCGGTCAGGTCCCGGCCGAGCATCCCGGCCGCGCCGGTGACCAGCCAGCGGGTCATGAGGCAACCAGTGTCATGAGCTGATCTGTACCTTGCTGTGGTCGCCGAGCACCAGCCGGTGCGCCCGCGGTACCCGGGGTGCGGTGGTGACCTCGACGTCGTGCCCGATGAGGGAGGCCTCGATGCGGCCCACGCCGCGGATGGAGGCGCGGGACAGCACGATGGAGTACTCGATCTCGCTGTCTTCGATCACGCAGCCGTCGTCGACGGCGGTAAACGGGCCGATGTAGGCGCCGGAGATCGTGCTGCCCGCGCCGATGATCGCCGGGCCGACGATCCGGGAGCCGCGCACCCGCGCGCCCGCCTCGACCACTACCCGGCCGATGATCTCGGACGCGCCGTCCACCTCGCCGTCCAGCCGCGGCTCCAGCGACTCCAGCACGAGCCGGTTCACCTCGAGCATGTCGGTGACGTTGCCGGTGTCCTTCCAGTACCCGGAGATCGTGGTCGAGTTCACCGTGCGGCCGTTGTCCAGCAGCCACTGGATGGCCTCGGTGATCTCGAGCTCACCCCGCCAGGAGGGCTTGAGGCCCGCCACCGCCTCGTGGATGGCCGGGGTGAACAGGTAGACACCGACCAGGGCGAGGTCGCTCTTGGGCTGCTGCGGCTTTTCCTCCAGGGCCTTGACCCGGCCCGTCTCCGGATCAAGTTCGGCCACGCCGAACGCGCGCGGGTCACTCACCCGGGCCAGCATGATCTGGGCGTCGGGGCGCACCGCGGCGAACTCTTCGACTAGACCGGTGATGCCGCCGACGATGAAGTTGTCACCCAGGTACATCACGAAGTCGTCCTCGCCGAGGAACTCCCGGGCGATCAGGACGGTGTGCGCCAGCCCCAGCGGGGCCTGCTGCCGGATGTAGGTGACCTTGATGCCGAACGTCGAGCCGTCGCCTACGGCGGCTTCGATCGCGGGCGCGGTGTCGCCGACGATGATCCCGACGTCGGTGACTCCCGCGGCGGCGATCGCCTCCAGCCCGTAGAACAGGACCGGCTTGTTCGCCACCGGGACCAGCTGCTTCGCCGAGGTGTGGGTGATCGGGCGCAGGCGCGAGCCGGAGCCGCCGGAGAGGACGAGTGCTTTCACGATGGAAAAGTAGCAAACCTGGCCAGCTAGGGCAGCTGCTATCGGTGAACGCCCAGTACGTGGCCTCGGCGTTTGCACTCTCCCCATGAGAGTGCTAAACATGGGCTTGGCACTCTCCCCGTGAGAGTGACAACCACAAACGGCGGGATCGGACGATGAGGTACCGCCAGGCGGCAGGAAGGGATTGCCGCGTGGCGTGCCGTCCGTCGCGGGCATCGGCCGGTCCTAACGTATGTCACGGAGGACTGCAACCAATGGCAGCTAAGATGATCGCGTTTGACGAGGAGGCCCGGCGCGGCCTCGAGCGCGGCATGAACCAGCTTGCCGACGCTGTGAAGGTCACCCTCGGCCCCAAGGGCCGGAACGTGGTGCTCGAGAAGAAGTGGGGAGCCCCCACGATCACCAACGATGGCGTGTCCATCGCTAAGGAGATCGAGCTCGAGGACCCGTGGGAGAAGATCGGCGCCGAGCTGGTTAAGGAAGTAGCCAAGAAGACCGACGACGTAGCCGGCGACGGCACGACGACGGCCACCGTGCTGGCCCAGGCGCTGGTGCGCGAGGGCCTGCGCAACGTCGCCGCCGGCGCCAACCCGATGTCGCTCAAGCGCGGCATCGAGGCGGCCGTCGAGGCGGTCAGCGAGCAGCTGACGCAGCTCGCCAAGGACGTGGAGACCAAGGAGCAGATCGCTTCTACCGCCTCCATCTCGGCCGGCGACCCGGCTATCGGCGAGCTCATCGCCGAGGCCATGGACAAGGTCGGCAAGGAAGGTGTCATCACCGTCGAGGAGAGCAACACCTTCGGGCTCGAGCTTGAGCTCACCGAGGGCATGCGCTTCGACAAGGGGTACATCGCGCCCTACTTCGTCACCGACCCGGAGCGCCTCGAGGCGGTCCTCGAGGACCCGTACATCCTCGTGGTGAACTCCAAGATCTCGGCCAACAAGGACCTGCTCCCGCTGCTCGACAAGGTCGTGCAGTCCGGCAAGCCCCTGGTCATCATCGCGGAGGACGTCGACGGCGAGGCCCTGGCGACCCTGGTCGTCAACAAGATGCGCGGTCTGTTCAAGTCCGTCGCGGTGAAGGCCCCTGGCTTCGGCGACCGCCGCAAGGCCATGCTCGGTGACATCGCCATCCTCACCGGTGGCCAGGTCATCAGCGAGGAGATCGGCCTCAAGCTGGACAACGTCGACCTCAGCGTGCTGGGCCGGGCCCGTTCGGTCGTAGTGACCAAG
>DASWUW010001249.1:0-1506 GCA_036406335.1 Trebonia sp. | reverse complement strand
GGGTTCGACGTCTGCATCGCCACCCGCAGGTCGGCGGCCAGACACACCGGAGCGCTGAGCGCGGTCAGGAAGGCGCGGTCGCCGGTGGCGTTGCCCGGCGCGCCGTACCCGGCGGTCTCGATGACCGAGGCGCCGAGCACTATCCGCAGCCCGAAGCGCCGCCCGCGATCGGCCAGACCCGCCAGCGCCTCCACGAAAGCGGGGTGCTCGGCGGCCAGCGCGGTCAGATTGTCGACGGCTACCAGGATCCGTGGCGGCGTCCTGCGCGACCCGGCGCTCTGGCCGAGCGGGACCAGCGCACTGCCCTGCGACCCGCCGGGCGACGGCGACACCGACGGTCCTGCCGGTCCCGCCGACCCTGCCCGACCCGCTGACGCCGCCCGACCCGCCGACCCGGCTTGCCCAGCCGCCCCGGCGCCGTACGGCTCCTGCTCCTCCTCCGGCGGCCACTCCCGCTGGTCGAGTTCGTACTCCAGCCGCCGCACCAGCCGCACCAGCGCCTCATCGCCCACCGCCGAGGCGTCGACGTACTCGAAGACGTGCGGCAGGTCCTCGCAGGGCGCCAGCGGCTTGCCGGGACCGGCCGACACCAGCGCGATGTCCAGGGTGTCCGGGTGGTTGGTCGCGGCCTGCCCGGCCACCACCGCCCGCACCATCTCCGACACGCCCGAGCGCGAGTCGCCGCCGACCAGTACGTGCGCGGGCTCGGCGGCCAGCGGCCCGTCGGCCACCCGGCCCAGCGCCATCCGCGGCGTCGTCGGGTGCGAGGCCCAGCGCGCCGCCAGCTTGGCCGGCGTCAGCAGGTCCAGGCCGAGCAGCTCCAGCAGGCGCACCTGCTCCGGCAGGTGCGAGGTGGGGGAGACCCGGTCGATCCGGGTCCGCTCGTCCGGGGAGGTCGGCGTGTCGGTGCGGTCCCGCAGCGGCGCCAGGGCCCGCGCGAAGCGGTCCGCCCACGCCACCGACACCATGTCCGCCACGGCACTCTCGACTGGCGCGATGTTCGGCGAGTCGACCCGCAGCCGGGAGTTCACCTCGCCGCCCAGGGTGACCATCGCACCGGTCTGCGGCGGCAGATCTGCGGCTCGCTCAGCCAGACAGAGGGTGAACACGCCGGCCGCCGGCCCCCCGGTCAGCACCTCGTTCAGCTCCGCCGACCCGGCCAGGGCCTTGATCGGGTCCACGACCAGCACCACCGCGCGCCCCGAGTCGGGCGTCGCGGCCATTCCGGGGCCCGGGGGAGGCGTCCGGCCGGTCCGCTGCCGGATCCGGTCGACCAGCTCGGTCAGCCGGGCCCGCGCCTGCTCCGGGCCCAGGCCCACGAGCCGCGCGCAGTCCTGGTCGTCCTCGGGGAGCAGGTGCGGAAGCCAGCGGGTCCAGCGCCAGTGCTCCTCGCCGGTCGTCGCGCCGTGGTGGTCGGACGATTCCGGGGCCAGCATCACGATCTCGACGTACTTCGGGCTGTGCGCCCCGGCGACCTGTGCCAGCGCATAGCGCGCCAGGCGCGCC
>DASWUW010001248.1:0-2417 GCA_036406335.1 Trebonia sp. | reverse complement strand
GACCGCGCCGAACCCGAAGCCGGCGATGGTGCCGAGCACCAGCGTGCGCGCCTGGTCGCGCAGCCGCCGGGCCGCGAGCAGCCCGCACAGTCCCAGGACAGCGGTCGCGGCGATCAGCGAGATCTTGAACGCGGCGCCCGGGTGGCTGGCTCCCTCGGCCCCGGCGGACGAGCCCAGCAGCCCCACCCCGGCCATCACCCCGAAGACGGCGAGCCACTCCCGCCGGGACAGCGTGGCCCCGATGACCACCGCAGCCAGGACCGCGATCACCGCGAGGTTGGCCGCCACCATCGCCTGGACCGCGAACAGGGGCAGCCGCCGCAGCGCCACCAGCTGGGCGACGAAGCCGGCCAGGTCGATGACGATGCTCGCGACGAAACGCCACTGGTGCAGCAGGCGCGGTACCAGTCCCGGGTCGACTCCGCTGGCGCCGGCCGCGGCGCGGGATCGGTGGCTCGCCTGCCGGACGGCGACCGCCTGCAGCACCGAAGCAATCCCGTAGCACAAGGCCGAAACGACCCCGGCGATCAGGCTGACAAGCATACTGCCACCTTACGCGGTCAGCGTGCGGTCAGGTTTTTTTCAGACTCCCGGTCAGCGCAGCGCGCTGGCCGGACGAGCTTCCCAGCTCGTCCACAGGGGCCGGTAGCCCATCCGGTACCAGAACGGGGCCGACAGCGGGTTCACCTGGCTGTGGTGCAGCAGCGTGACGGCGGCGCCCGCCCCGTCCAGCCTCGCGTGCAGGTGCCGGACCAGCGCGGCGCCGATCCCGGTGCCGCGCTCCTGCCCGTCGACGAACATCGTCTGCAGGTAGGCGGCGGGAGACGCGCCGGTCAGCCCCGCGATCCAGCCCGCCTCCTGGGGCGGCTGCGCGACCAGCAGCCCCACCGCGCGGCCGTTGCGCTCGGCCAGCCAGGTCCAGGCGCCGGAGCGGACCAGGCTGCCGCGGATCTCGTCGCGGACCAGCCGCGCGGTCGCCTCCCGCCATACCGGCCCGCCGAAGTGCATGTCATAACGGATGAGCTGCAGCTCGAGGTCGAGCACGGTTTCCTCGTCCGCGGGCCCGGCGGTGCGGATGGTCACCCCGAAGGCGCCGCGCGGCGGCTTGACCGGGCCGCCGGGCCGGGTGCGGGCGGCGATCACCGTGAGCGGCGCCAGGCCGTGCCGGAGCAGCGCCTGGACGCCGGTGACGTCCAGGCTGGGCCAGACCACGCTGGCCGACGTGTCGGGGCCGCGGGCGGCGCCGATCCCGGCCAGGTGATCGCGCCACTGGCTGAGCAGCAGGCCGGTCGGGGCGGCGATGTCCTGTCCGGGGAGGCGGGGCACCAGCGTGAACCGTTCGGCCGCGCCCCAGGTCTGGTTGAGCGACTGCGGCGCGACGTGCTGGTGGACGCAGACGCCGAGGCCGGACAGGCGGCCGTTGTCCCCGGTAACGACGAGCGGCTCGCCGCAGCCGGCCGGCAGCGTCCCGGGGTCGGGCAGCAGCGGGTCGATGGCGTGCCACCGCCGCCCGACCGCGCGGTTGATGTCACGCACTGCCTCGCGAACCACCCAGGGCATGGGCAGCACTCTATCGCCCGATAAGTCCGTCTTAGCCGGAGATTGCGGGTGAAGCCGGCCCCCGGGTTCCGGTTCTGGCGGTCCGGCTAAACCCCGGCCGCTTCCATTCCCCTGAGCTCGCGTTTGAGGTCCTTGACCTCATCCCGGATGCGGGCGGCCGCCTCGAACTGAAGCTCGGTCGCGGCCGCGTGCATCTGGTCGGTGAGCTGGCCGATCAGCGCCACCAGGTCGCCGACGGCCTCGCCCCGGGCTCCCGGCGCCGCTTCGCCGGCCCCCCGGGCAGCCGCCCGGGCCCGGGAAGACAGGCCGGGGACGGGAGACTTGCCGCGGGACTGCTGACGGCCGCCGCCGCCGAGCAGTTCCGCCGTGTCGGCGTCCTCCCGGACGATCGCGTCCAGGATGTCGGCGATCTTCTTCCGCAGCGGCTGCGGGTCCACGCCGTGCGCGGTGTTGTAGGCGACCTGCTTCTCGCGCCGCCGGTTAGTCTCGTCGATGGCGTGCTGCATCGCGTTGGTGATCTTGTCGGCGTACATGTGCACCTCGCCGTTGATATTCCGCGCGGCCCGGCCGATGGTCTGGATCAGGCTGGTCGGCGAGCGCAGGAAGCCTTCCTTGTCCGCGTCCAGGATCGCGACGAGGGACACCTCGGGCAGGTCAAGGCCCTCCCGGAGCAGGTTGATGCCGACGAGCACGTCGAACTCGCCCAGGCGCAGCTCGCGCAGCAGCTCGATCCGGCGCAGCGTGTCGACCTCGCTGTGCAGGTACCGGGCCCGGACTCCGTTCTCCAGCAGGTAGTCGGTGAGGTCCTCGGACATCTTCTTGGTCAGCGTGGTGACCAGTACGCGCTCGTCCTTGCC
>DASWUW010001247.1:0-8917 GCA_036406335.1 Trebonia sp. | reverse complement strand
GGCCCGGCCGCGCAGTTCCTGGCCGGCGCCGGTGAGGGCGACCCGCCGGGTGGTGCGGGTGAGCAGCGGGGTGCCCAGTTCCCGTTCCAGGCGCTGGATCAGCTCGCTGAGGGCCGGCTGGCCCATGTGCAGGTTCTGGGCGGCCCGGCCGAAGTGCAGTTCAGCCGCCACGGCCACGAATGCCTCGAGCTGGCGCAGCTCCATGACCTGATCCTAAGCCCCGCCGGGCCACTGATCGGCTCAGCCGATCAGTGCCAGCCCCGATTGCTCCTTTATCTCTCCTGCACCCAGAGGTCATCCTGGCGGGGGAAGCAGCAGACAGGATGGGGAGAACGTCATGACCAGGGCCGCCGAGCAAGCCGCGCTGCGGCGGGTGGCGACACTGGTGGCCCGCGGGACCTCTCGCACGGAGATTTACCGGGCCCTGGTGACCGAAGTGGGCCTGCTGATTCCCGCAACCGATGCAGCCCTGGTGTGGTTGCACGACGACGAGACCGCCACCATGATCGGCCGCTGGAACGAGACCGCCGGATACCAGGACATCGGGGTCGTTCATCCGTTCGGCTCCGGCACCCTGGCCCGGCTGATCTGGGATCGCCAGTGCCCGAGCCGGGTCATCAGTTACACGGGCGCCCAGGGTCCGCTGGCCGGGATGATCCGTGGCTGGGGCTGGCGGTCATCGGTCGGCGCCCCGGTGATCGTCAACGGGCACGTCTGGGGTCTTACCGCCGTCGGTTCGACGACCGAGGAGCCCCTGCCGCCGGGCACGGAAGAACAGCTGGCGGCGTTCACCGACCTGCTGGCTACGGCAGTCGCCAACGCGCAGAGCCGTGAGGCGCTCGAGGAACTCGCCGCCGAGCAAGCCGCATTGCGGCGGGTGGCTGAACTCGCGGCGCACGATGCCCCGCCGGGCGACGTGCTCGAGACGGTGGTCACCGAGGCGGCAGGCCTGGTCGGTGTCGCGTTTATCACGCTCTTGCGCTTCGAGCCAAACGGCGCCACCGAGGTGGTCGCAATCCATGATCCGCCACTAGGCGTGACGGTGGGGATGCGTACCCCCGGCGGCGGCGACAGCGCCATTCAGTGCGTCTGGCGGACTCGGCGGACGGCCCGCGCCGAGCTGCTGTCGGATATATCCGGTGCGTGGCCGCAGGTCGCGGCCCGCCGGGGGTTCTCGTTCAGTGCCGCCGCCCCGATCCTGGCCGAGGACCGGCTGTGGGGCACCCTGGTCGCGGCTGGGCGGGATCCCCTGCCGGCCCGGATCGAGGAACAGCTGTCACGCTTCGCCGAGCTGGCTGGTACCGCGATCACCAGCTCGCAGGCGCGCGCCGACGTCCAGGCGCTGGCTGACGAACAGGCGGCTCTGCTGCGCGTCGCTGAACAGGTAGCCCGCGGCAGGCCGCCGGACGAGGTTTTCGCAGCCGTCGCCGCCGAAGCTCAGCAGCTCCTCGGCGGCCAGCCGATGACCCTGACGCGTTTCGAGCAGGACGAGGCCCTGGTGGTCGTCAGCCGCAGCGGCGGTCCTGCGCCTCCCGGAACGCGGATAATGTACGGGCCTGGCACGTTGCCCGACCGCGTCCGACGCGCAGCGGCAGCAGTGCGCGTAGACGACTACAGCGCGGAACCCGACATGGTCCTGGCCCGAGAATTCGCTCTTGCCGCAGCGGTCGCCGCACCGATCGTAGTAGACCGCCGCGTATGGGGGATGCTCGCCGCTACGTCTGCTGACGAGCCGCTGGCCCGCGGGGCCGAAAACCGGCTGCGGCGGTTCGCCAACCTGGCCGGCACGGCGGTGAGCAACGCGCTGCGACATGAGCAGCTCATCGCTTCACGGGCTCGTGTCCTGTCTACGGCTGACGAGACGCGTCGACAGCTGCAGCGTGACGTTCACGATGGCGCGCAACAGCGCCTGGTGCAGACTGTCATCACCTTGAAGCTGGCCCGGCACACCCTTGCGCAAGGTGACGTGCCGGGTGGCATCGACCGTATCGAGGAAGCGCTCGAGCACGCCCAGCGCGCTACCGACCAGCTGCGCGAGCTGGTCAGCGGGATTCTGCCGTCGGCGCTGACGCGCAAAGGCCTGCGCGGTGGCGTGGAATCGCTCCTAGCGGACCTGCCGCTCCCGGTCGAAGCCGTCATCGACGTGCCGCGCCTGCCCGCGCAGGCCGAGACCACCGCCTACTTCGTCGTCGCAGAGGCGCTGACCAATGTCGTCAAACACGCGCACGCCACCCGCGCCTGGGTGCATGCCCGCGTCAGCGCCGACGCGGTGCACATCCAGGTGGGTGACGACGGGACGGGCGGAGCCCGGGCTGGAACGGGCTCCGGCCTCACCGGGCTGTTCGACCGGGTGGAGGCGTGCGGCGGCACGCTCACCGTCAACAGCGCAGCAGGGGAGGGAACGACGGTTGAGGCAGTGATGCCGGTTGGCGAACCCGCTGCCGTCAGCACCGGGCCGACCGCGGGTTCAGCACAAGCGCGGCCGGGCGCTCCTTAGATAGGCCAGCACGGCGCGCACCCGGCGGTGCTCGGTGTTTCCGGCGCCGATGTCGAGCTTGCGGAAGATGGCGGTCACGTGCTTTTCCACGGCTGCTTCACTGATAACCAGGGCCGCGGCGATACCGGTATTTGACTTGCCTTCGGCCATGACCGCAAGCACGCCCCGTTCACGGGCTGAAAGATCACCGAGCAGGTCGTCGGGGCGGTCACGGCCCAGCATCCGCCGGATGACCGCGGCGTCCAGCGCAGTACCCCCGGCGGCGACCCGCCGGACCGCGCTGATGAACTCATCGACGTCTCCGACTCGCTCCTTGAGCAGGTACCCAACCCCCTCAGGGCTGTCACCGATGAGGTCCAGGGCATAGGACTCCTCGTTGAACTGCGAAAGGATCAGGACGCCGAGGGCAGGCTGGCGGCGGCGCAGCTCCCTGGCCGCGGCCAGGCCGTCGTCTTCTCGGTGCGGCGGCATCCGGACGTCCACGACGACGATGTCCGGGCGGTAGGCCAGCGTCTTACCGAACAGGTCGTCGGCGTCCCCGGCCTGGGCCACCACGTCAAGGCCGGCCTCCGCCAGCAAGCGCACAATTCCTTCGCGCATGAGAACGTCGTCCTCACCGACGACCACACGCAACCGGTGCTGCGGGTCACCCATCGAGCATCCGGCAAAACTGCGGTCCGGTCATCTCGGCCTTCGTCGTGAAACCGGCGGCGCCAGCGCGCAGAGGGCCCAGCACCAGTCGGCGGAAAGACGAGTCGTCGTCGACGGCAAGAACTGACCGGGGCACGGTGACATCATCTCAGGCTCGCGGGACGGCAAAGGTAGGGCTAGCCGGAAATTGTGCGCGGTTCAGCCCGACCCTGCTTTCGGGCCAGTGGGCTGGGAATACCCGGGGCCCCGATGGCAGATTGCTGCTGACAGCCAAATTCACCGTACGAGCCCGCACGATTGCGCGCAGGCCGTTAACGCCTGACGTCAGTCAGGATTTGACTCCACGGAGGTTCAGTCGTGACCGCTCAGCCCCGCATCGTCCTCGAGCCGTCGGCCCAGGGCCTGGTCGACGCAACGTCTAAGCCTCCTTTCCTGTACGAGATCGGTCCGGCTGCCGCCCGCAAGGTGCTTGACGACCTGCAGGCCGCCCCGGCCGGCAAGCTCCCGGTAGACGAGGAGTGGGTCACCGTGCCGGCGCCCGTCGGGGACGTCCGGGTCCGGATCGTCAGACCCGCGAGCAGCACCGGGACACTGCCGGTGATCGTGTACATGCATGGCGGCGGCTGGATCCTTGGCAACGCGGGCACGCATGACCGGCTGGTCCGCGAGCTCGCGGTGGGAGCGCACGCCGCCCTTCTCTTCGTCGAGTACCCCAACTCCCCTGAAGCTCACTACCCGGTTGCCATCGAGCAGGGTTACGCCACGGCCCAGTGGGTCATCCGCGAGGGTGCGGCCCGCGGCCTGGACGCCAGCCGGATGGCCGTGGCCGGCGAGTCGGTTGGCGGCAACATGGCCGCCGCCCTCACCTTGATGGCCAAAGAGCGCGGTGACGTGACCTTCGTGCAGACCTCCATGTACTACCCGGTCACCGATGCGGCCATGGACACCGCCTCCTATGAACAGTTCGCTGAGGGCTACTACCTCACCCGCAAGGCGATGGAATGGTTCTGGGACGCGTACATCCCAGACTCGGCCCAGCGGGCAGAGATAACCGCCTCGCCCAACCAGGCCACCACTGAGCAGCTGCAGGGCCTGCCCCCGACCCTGCTCCTTGTCGACGAGGCCGACGTGCTGCGCGACGAAGGTGAAGCGTACGCCGCCAAGCTGCGCACCGCAGGTGTGCCGGTCACTACCGTCCGCTACGACGGGGTCGTGCACGACTTCATGCTGCTCAACATGATGAGCGAAGCCCGCGCCACCCGCGCCGCCATCGCCCAGGCCACCGCGTTCCTGCGCGCGGCCCTGGGCACCGGGCAACGGCCCTGAGCGTCTTTGGATGCGCCCGTCACCCGTCCGTTCCGGGCGCACGGCGCCCATCTCACCGAGGAGTGCAACAGTGAAACCCACCGTCGTCCTTGTCCACGGCGCCTACGCTGACTCGTCGAGCTGGAACAGCGTCGCCGCAGCGCTAGCCGCCGAAGGGCACCGCGTTATCGCCTGGGCCAACCCGCTGCGCGGCGTCGCCGCTGACGCTGCCGCGCTCACCAGCCTGGTCCGTAGTATCGGCGGCCCTGTGGTGCTCGGCGGGCACTCTTACGGCGGCGCCGTCATCACCAGCGTCGATCTCGGCGGCGGCGACGTCCAGGCTCTCGTTTACGTCGCTGGCTTCGCGCTTGAGGCTGGCGAGAGCTCCGTCGCCGCCTCATCGCTCACGCCCGGGTCGACGCTGGCCGGGACACTTGAGCGCGTTCCGCTGGCCGACGGGGGAATAGACACCTACATCGCCCAGGACAAGTTCCACGACCAGTTCGCCGCCGACCTGTCTGGTGACCAGAGCGCACTCATGGCCATCACCCAGCGCCCGGTCACCGAAGCCGCGCTCTCGGAGCCCGGGGGCGATCACCCCCTGTGGCGCTCCGTCCCGAGCTCGTTCATCTTCGGCACGCTCGATCGCAATATTCCGGTCGGCGCACACCGAATCATGGCCGGGCGCGCGAGCGCCAAGCGCGTGGTCGAGATCCCCGGCGCCTCGCACGTCGTCGGCATCTCACACGCGGATGAAACCATCCAGCTCTTCCGCGAGGCGGCCAGCGCTCACGCCGCCGCGCGAACCTGACAGACGGCTATGGGCCCGCCGGAGCCTCCGGGCCGGACGGTCTTTCCTCTCAACCTGTTCTCCATCCCGTTCGGGATCACCGGGCTGGCCACCGCATGGGCTTACGCGACTCACTGCGGGCTTGCCCCGTCGGCCATCCGTGATGTGCTCTGCCTCATCGCCGCCGTGTCCTGGCTGGCCGTGCTGAGCGCCTGGCTACGCGCGGCGGGCTGGCGCCCGCGGGCCATGGCCGGCGATCTGGCCGACCCGGTGCTCGGCCCCTTCGGCTCGGTCGCCCTTATCGTTCCTCTTCTCCTAGACGTCGACGCACTGCTCCCGCGAGCCCCCGGCGCCGCCCGGGTGATCGTCGACATCCTGATCGCCGCCATCGTTGCCCTGGGGGGCTGGTATACAGGCCAGTGGATCTACCGGCCCGTGCCGATCGGCAAACTGCACCCCGGATATCTGCTGCCAACGGTCGCCGGCGGATTTCTCGCCGCCGCGGCGGCCGGCGCGTGCGGGGACGTCGGACTAGGACAGGCCCTGTTCGGGCTCGGGCTGATCTGCTGGCTGATCATCGGCTCCATGGTCCTTGCGCGCCTGCTGTTCTGGCCTGCGCTCCCGGCACCGCTGACACCCACGATCGCCATCGAGATCGCGCCGGCCGCCGCCGCGACCCTGGCCTACCTCTCAGTACGCGGCGACCGCATCGACCCGATCGCCGCCGGGCTGGGCGGATACGGCCTGTTGATGGTGCTGGCCCAGATCCGGCTGTTGCCCGCCTACCGCCGGCTCGCGTTCGGACCGGGTTTCTGGGGTTTCACGTTCTCCTGGGCCGTAGTTGTTACCGCGGGCCTGCACTGGCTCGCCGACCAGCATCCCGGCGGATGGCGCGCCTGGTCCTATCTACTGCTCGCCGGCATCACGGTGCTCGTCGGCGCGGTCGCCGCCCGCACCGTCTTCGGGTTGCGGGGCAAGCGGACACCGGACCATCCAGCATCCGCGGCAGCCCGGCCCTGAAGCGCTGCCTAAAACGCGGATTGTCGGCCTGCGCGGTGCCCCAGGTCACTGACGACTTCAGTGTCTCCCCCGGGCGCGCGCCCGACGGGTCAGGCGTATCGTGGTTAGCTCTAGCCCGGTCCTTGCGGCGGTCGCTGGCCAGGGCACGCCGTTCCGACGCCGATGCGCACTTGCTGCTGCCTGCCGCCGGCCCTGACGATGATCGGCACGCAGGCCGGGTGATCAATCCAGTAGCCGCCCGCGTAGGCCAGCCATCCGCCGCCCGCGCCGGCGCAGTTGCCGACCAGGATCCGGCTGGCGGGCGTTCCGGGCGAGCCCCACCCGATGCGGAGCCGGCTGGTGAACCGGGCGGGGACAATAAGCTCGAACGTGGTGCCCGGCCTGATCAGCAGGCCGGTCTTGGCGAACAGCCGCAGCGGCCCGCGGCCGTCGCCGGTCAGGGACGTCGGCAGCGCCGGGTAGCCGGGACTGGCCGGCAGCGCGACTACGCCCAGCTCGGCCTGCAACGGCGCGGGCCGGGCGCTGGTGCCGATGACGCTGCCGCAGTCCAGCACGGACCCGGCGAAGGGCGTCGCCGAGGATGCTGGCCGGCCCGCTGGCCCGGCCGCAGTGCGCCCGGACGGGGCCGCCGGGCCGGTCTTCGCGTTGCCGGGCCGGCCGGCGCCGCTCGTGCAGGCCGCGAGCAGCATTACGGTCACTGCCGCGGTGGCCAGGGTCGAGCCTCGGCGCGTCGGGTACATGACATCAGTTTGCTACGGGCTGTCACACACGTACAGGCTCAAGCCCGCGCGCTACGCTCGCAGCATGGAAACCTGGTTTCATGTCAGTTCCAGGGCTAACCGGGAATCGATCCGGGCGTACGGCCTGGACTGGACCAGGATGGGCGCTGCGCCAGGAATTGCTGGCAGCACGGTGCCTGAGGCGGACGGCGTGTTCTTGTGCCAGGACGAGTTCCATGCCGGGTTCTTCGTCCGGATGAACAACACCGGCGGGCCGGTGGACGTCTGGGTTGTGTCCGGCGCTTTCCAGGATCAGATGATCGACAACGGCAGCGGGTTCTTTTACTTTCCCGGCCGGATTCCTGCCGGGCAGGTCAGCCTGACCGAATGGCGTCCCTCGAACCCGCGCCGGCAGGTAACCCGTCACGCGCGGCCAAGAGGCAGAAGAAAAAGACACTCCGAACCCGAGACGGGCGACCATCCCGGCGTCACCAATGACCATCCGGCTCAGCCCCGGCCAGCTGGCTCGCACCGAAAGGCTGCTGTCTCTGAACATCTCTTGGTTACCGCTGAAGCGTCAATGCTTTAGCTATAGTTTAGTCATCTTCTTGCTATCTGACGTTCACCTGTACGTTCAATACTGCTGTGTGGTGTGTCATGAGTTCGCCTGAAAATACTTTCATGAAAATCTTCAGCCCGCGTATTTCTACCCGGCTGGGCGCCGCACTCGCCGCGGCCGGCCTGCTGGCAATAGCCGGATGCACCAGTTCCGGTTCCAGTTCCAGTTCCACCGCCAGCTCTAGCCCGGCCAGCCCCGGCTCGGCCAGCGCGCCCGCCGCCGCCTCAGCCGGCAGCCCCAGCTCGGCCAGCGCCGCCGTCCCGGCCGGGACGCTGTCGGTCAAGCAGCTGGCCTATGCCACGACGCTGAAGCACAGCTTCCAGCCGAACGGCAAGGGCGCGGTGAAGACCGAGTCGCTGAGCCAGCCGGACGACATCGTGACCGTGGGCGGCAACCTGTACGTCGGGTTCCAGGACGGCGTCGGCTCGCAGGGCGAGCCGAGCACTAGCAACAACCTGGACAGCACCCTGGTCGAATTCACCAAGACCGGTTCCGTGGTCAAGCAGTGGGACCTGAAGGGCAAGATCGACGGGCTGGGCGCCGACCCCGCGAACAACCGGGTCTTCGTCACCGTCAACGAGGACGCGAACTCCAGCCTGTACACGGTGGCCGGCGGAACCGTCACCCACTACGCTTACACCCCGGCGCTGCCGCACAAGGGCGGTACCGACGCGGTCTCGGTCTACAACGGGAAGATCCTGATCTCCGCCTCGGCCCCGGGTACCTCGGGCAAGGCGCCGGCCGCCCCGCCCGCGGTGTACGCGGTCACGTTGAATGCCGGGTCCAAGACCGCCGTGGTCAAATCGCTGTTCTCCGACACCGCCGCCGCTACTGTGGTGGGCACCGGCACGGCGGGCAAGAAGGTCACCCTCGCGCTCTCCGACGGCGACTCCAACTCGGTCGTTCCGGCCACCTCGCCGGCGTTCGGCGGGGACTTCATGCTCGACTCCCAGGGTGACCTGGAGCTGATCTTCTCCGGCCCGGCCGGCGCCAACCTGAAGGTGCTGAAGATCTCCAACTCGGTCGACGACAGCGCCTGGGCGACCTCGGCCACCGGCACGCTCTACATCACCGACTCCGGCGCCAACACCATCGACGCGGTCACCGGCACGTTCACCTCGGGGACGATGTACACCTCGGTGACCCCCTGCAACGCCAACAGCGCGCCGGCCAACTGCCCCAGCGGCAAGTACACAGCCAACTATCTCGGCACGATCAACCTCAAGACCGGCGCGATCAGCCCCGTCACCGTCGTCGGGCCGCCCACGCCCAAGGGCATGATCTTCGTCCCGTAACGGACGCGCCGACCCGGGCGG
>DASWUW010001246.1:0-6575 GCA_036406335.1 Trebonia sp. | reverse complement strand
TATGGAAAAGATGAGGAAAAGAACCGGTTTTGTGCCTCTATGACGGAAAATAGCCATATTCCAACCCTTAGACGACAGGATGTTTGCGCCATTTTCTGTAGTTTCTGATGCGTGCCGCGACCTGTATCAGAGGAGACGGCGTGCACCGCGGAGAAATGAACGGAAGTGCCGCGAGCAAGAGAGGCAAAAGTCTAGCGTCTGCGTACATAACCGTGATGGGAACTCGCAGATTCGCAGCCCGCGACGGCCCGTCGTGTGTTTATTGCGGCGGTTCGCTCGGTTATTTTTGCCAAGGCTGGCGGTTATCCGTGCCCTAGCCAGGAATAACTTCGCTGGCGAGCAGGCGCGGATCAGGCCGTGCGCCGAGCCCGCCCTCCGCTGACCCGGGCTAACCGGTAGTCGTGGCCAGCACCAGGGGCAGCACGGCGGAGGCGCCGGCGTCGCGCAGCAGCGCCGCGGCGACCGTCATTGTCCAGCCGCTGTCGGTCTGGTCGTCAACCAGCAGCACGGGCGCGTCGTCGGCCGTCTTCAGCGCGGCCCGCAGGTCGTCGGGGACGACGAGCGCGCGCCAGAGCGAAGCCAGCCGCTGTGCGCTGTTGTGCCGCCGCGGGCCGGGGCCGTCGGGCGTGGCGTAGCCGAGCGCCCCCAGGTAAGAGAGCCGGCCGATGGCGGCGACCCGCTGGCCGAGGCTGGTGACCAGCTCGGGCCGTGACCGTGAGGGCATCGTCACGACGTAAGCCGGCCGCTGCGCCCAGTGCCACGCGGCCAGCACCTTGACCACCGCGTCGGTCAGCTGCGGGGTGACCGGCTGGTCGGGGGCGCCGTCGGCCAGCAGACCGCGCAGCGTGCCGCCCCAGCCGGCGTCGGTGAGGCGGCCGAGGGCCCGGCCGGGCTCGGCCGTGCGGGCCGGCGGGATCTTGCCGGACGCGCCGTCGATACCGAGGTCCCGCATACCCGACGGCCACATCTTGCGCGGCGCCAGCTCGACGCCGGGACGCTCCAGCCGCTGGCGGGCGGCTTCCGCGCCGGCCTGCGGCACCTCGGCGGACAAGGGCTGCCCGGTGCAGTTGTCGCACCGGCCGCACGGGGCCGCCCCGGGGTCATCGAGCTGGAGCCGCAGGAACTCCATCCGGCACCGGTCCGTGCCCTGGTAGTCGAGCATCGCCTGCTGCTCGCGGGTCCGCTCCCGGGCCACCCGCTCGTAGCGTTCCCCGTCGTAGGCCCACGGCTCGCCGGTGGCCGCCCAGCCGCCAGCCGTGCGGGTTACCGCCCCGTCCACGTCGAGCACCTTGAGCATCGACTCGAGCCGTCCCCGGGACAGGTCGACGTGGGTCTCGATCGCGGCGGTGGACAGCGGCCGCCCGGCTTCCTCCAGGGCCTCGAGGGTGGCGCGGACCTGGCGTTCCGGCGGGAAGGCGAGCGAGGCGAAATAGGCCCAGATGTCGCGGTCCTCGCGGCCGGGCAGCAGTACGACGGCGGCCCGTTCGACGCCGCGCCCGGCCCGGCCGATCTGCTGGTAGTAGGCCACTGGCGACTGCGGCGCGCCGAGGTGGACGACGAACCCGAGGTCCGGCTTGTCAAAGCCCATGCCCAGTGCGCTGGTCGCGACCAGGGCCTTGACCCGGTTGGCGAGCAGGTCGTCCTCGGCTGCGAGGCGGTGCGCCTGGTCGTCCTTGCCGCTGTAGGCGGTGACTTCGATGCCCTGCTCGCGCAGGAACGCGGCGGTGTCGTAAGCGGCGGCGACCGTCAGCGTGTAGATGATCCCCGAGCCCGGCAGTGCCCCGCTCGCCAGGGCGTCGGCCAGCCAGGCCAGCCGCATCGGCGCCGACGGCAGCTGCACCACCGCCAGCCGCAGCGATTCCCGGTCCAGCGCCCCGCGCAGCACGAGCACGTCGCCCGTCCCGGTCGCTAGCTGCTCGGCCACGTCGACGGTGACCCGCTCGTTGGCGGTGGCGGTGGTGGCGAGCACCGGGATGTCCGCGGGCAGGGTCTTCAGCAGCGTCTTGATCCGCCGGTAGTCGGGCCGGAAGTCATGACCCCAGTCGGAGATGCAGTGCGCCTCGTCGATCACGATCAGCCCGGCGGTGCCGGTCAGGTGAGGCAGCACGTTGTCGCGGAATCCGGGGTTGTTCAGCCGCTCGGGGCTGACCAGCAGCACGTCGACCGCGCCGTCGCGGATCTCGGCGTGCACCTGCTCCCAGTCGTCCAGGTTGGCCGAGTTGATAGTGCGCGCATGGATACCCGCCCGCTCCGCGGCGCTGATCTGGTTGCGCATCAGCGCGAGCAGGGGGGAGACGATGACCGTGGGCCCGGCACCGCTGGCCCGCAGCAGGGCGGTCGCGACAAAGTAGACGGCCGACTTGCCCCAGCCGGTCCGCTGCACCACCAGCGCCCGGCGCCGCTCCGCGACCAGCGCGCGGATCGCTGTCCACTGGTCGTCTCGCAGCTGCGCGTGCTCGCCCGCCAGCGCCCGCAGGTGGCGTTCCGCTTCGGCGCGCAGTTTGTCGTCATCCGTCATGGTTCTACAGCTATCATAAAGTGATGCGTTCTGTAGCCATCAGACCGCAATTAGTAACTTTGTGTCACGGCGCAGGCCTGCTGCGTTCCCGTAAATCCTTGCGTAGCATCTGAAGCGTGACGGACATCGTGTCGCTCAGGGACCTCCGCGTCTCCGCAGTCATCGGGGTATACGGGTGGGAGCGCGAGATCCAGCAGGATCTCACCTTCGCCGTGGAGATGCCCGCCGATGCCGCCCGGGCGGCCGCCAGCGACGACATCGCCGAGACGCTGGACTACTCAGCCGTCGCGCAGGCAGTCAGGACCGTGGTCGTCGAGGGGAAGTTCCAGCTTATAGAGACGGCTGCGGAACGCGTCGCGCAGCGCCTGATCGGCGACTTCAGCCTCTCCTGGATCCGCGTCGAGGTGGTCAAGCCGGTCCCGGGCGAGGGCTACACGGCCGTGATTTCCATCGAGCGCGGCGCGCGCCCGGCGAAACTGCTCTGATGCCCCGATAGCAGGGGACTATTAATCATCTGCCCTTAAGGGCAATGGTATTGTCTGAAGTTCTCCACGTCCACGTAAATGGGTTGTTATTCGTGGAGAGAATTTCCTCACCGAGACTGAGCTGTGCTACCGAGTCTAGGTTACTGAGATATCCAAGACCTTCAAGGTAGTCGAAGACGTCGATATCCGGAATGGTTCCGCTGGTTTCAAAATTGCCAGCGACGGGTACCAGGGAGAGAGTTACCCCATTAGTGCCCGAGTACCAGAGCTGAAACGTCTGGTTCCCGATCTTGGTCTGGTTTCCGGTGTAACTTCCCCTCGGCTGGGTATGGCACACGTCTTCCCAGACCATTACCTCGATTGTGCCACTTTGACCCGGAAGTGCATTCAGCCAGTCGTCGGCCGCGATTTCCCAGGCATCATGCGTGCTGCACGCCGGAACCTTTGTCACGTTGAATGACTGGTTCAGTGTACTGTAATTCCCTAGTGGGGTATTGGTGAGATTCTCGCTGCTGTTAGGATAGCTTTCGACATTTATGAAGCCCTTGGAGTTGAGGCCGTACGGCACTGTACTTACGACAGACCATGAATTCATGCCAGACGCGGTAAGTGTCTGTGATGAGCCGGGCGTGGAACCCCACATGTTATTGCTAACATGATACGTATTATAATCGTAGGGTCCGCATTGGCCGAACCGTGCTGATGTCATACAGGTGGCAGCTTGTGCGACACCGGTATTCGCGAGCACTCCGGCTGACATTAGCACGGCGAACGACGCCACGATCGCGAGTCGTTTCCTGGTGAACATGGCTGTCACGTCGGATTCTCCTTCTCGTGTACTGCGTGCTGGATGCAGAATCTCCCCAGTAATCCCCAGAACAAGCCTGAGCCTCCCGTAGTTTTCAGTTCTGCGATCCGGGCTGGTTCGAGTAAGAGAGCAGCACGGGCCCGTCTTGCGGGCTGCGGTACGGCCGAGCAGCTGACGGGTGACGGCGCCGGGGCCAGGGGCGGGACGGGCAACGGACGGTAACCCGGCGGGCGGGAACAGCCAGCGCCGGAAACGTCTTGAGCAGGCAGGACCGCGCTCCGCGCCCGATCGCTGTGAGCGGACAGCAGCCGGGGAACAAACACCGGCTCTCCTTTCTTGAGTGTAGGTGACTCAACCTTTTAGGAGGGACTGATGAGCGAAACGCTCACGCTGCCGGTGCTGCCGCTCGAAGATGACGTGGTGCTGCCGGGCATGGTTGTCCCCATCGAGCTCACAGACAATGAGGTCCGCGGCGCCATCGACGCGGCCCGCAACAGCTCGGGACTTGGCCGGGGACCTGGAATCCGCTCGGAGGAGAAGGCCCAGATCCTGATCGTCCCGCGGATCGGAGACCGGGGACTCGCGGGGACCGGCACGCTCGCCGTTATCGAGCAGGTTGGCCGGCTTCCCGGCGGTGAGCCGGGTGCGGTGCTGCGCGGCGTTTCGCGCGTCAAGATCGGTCACGGGACCACCGGAACCGGTGCCGCCCTGTGGGTCGAGGGCACCGTCCTCGCTGACACCGGCCAGGGGCCAAAGGCCACCGAGCTCGGCAAGGAATACAAGACGCTGATCATCGCGACCCTGCAGAAGCGCGGTGCGTGGCAGGTCGTCGACATGATCCAGCAGCTGGACGATCCGTCGGCCATCGCCGACCGGGCCGGCTACGCGAGCTACCTCACCCCTGAGCAGAAGCTGCAGCTGCTGGAGACGGCCGACATCGCCGAGCGCCTGGAGACCGCGATCCGCTGGATCAAGGACCACCTGGCCGAGCTCGACGTCGCGGAGACCATCCGCAAGGACGTGACCGAGGGCATGGAGAAGCAGCAGAAGGAATTCCTGCTCCGCCAGCAGCTCGCGGCCGTCCGTAAGGAGCTCAACGAGCTGACCGGCGGGGACAAGGGCACCGAGGAAGAGGACTACCGCAAGCGCGTCGAGGACGCCGACCTGCCAGAGAACGTCCGGGAGGCCGCGCTCCGCGAGGTCGACAAGCTTGAGCGGACCTCGGAGCAGTCGCCTGAAGTGGGCTGGATCCGGACCTGGCTGGACACCGTTCTCGACATCCCCTGGAACGAGCGGACCGAGGACGCCTACGACATCGCGGGCGCCCGCGTGATCCTCGACGAGGACCACACCGGACTGGACGACGTCAAGGACCGGATCATCGAGTACCTGGCGGTGCGCAAGCGGCGCAGCGACCGCGGCCTCGGGGTCATCGGCGGCCGGCGCTCCGGTGCCGTGCTCGCCCTGGTCGGGCCGCCCGGCGTCGGCAAGACGTCGCTCGGCGAGTCGGTCGCGCGGGCCATGGACCGCAAGTTCGTCCGCGTCGCCCTGGGCGGCGTGCGGGACGAGGCGGAGATCCGCGGTCACCGGCGCACCTACGTCGGCGCGCTCCCCGGCCGCATCGTCCGGGCCATCCGCGAGGCGGGCACGATGAACCCGGTCGTGCTGCTGGACGAGGTCGACAAGATCGGCAGCGATTTCCGGGGCGACCCGGCCGCGGCGCTGCTCGAGGTGCTCGACCCGGCCCAGAACCACACCTTCCGCGACCACTACCTGGAGGTCGACCTCGACCTGTCCGACGTGGTCTTCCTGGCCACGGCGAACGTGCTCGACGGCATCCCCGGGCCGCTGCTCGACCGGATGGAGCTGGTCCAGCTGGACGGCTACACCGAGGACGAGAAGGTCGCCATCGGGCGCGACCACCTGCTGCCCCGGCAGCTGGACAAGGCGGGCCTGACCGCCGAAGAGGTCACCATCGAGGAAAGCGCGCTGCGGCTGGTCGCGGCCGAGTACACCCGGGAGGCGGGCGTCCGCTCGCTTGAGCGGGCCATCGCCCGGGTGCTGCGCAAGGTCTCGGCCAAGGAGGCCCTGGAGACGGGCACGCTGCCGGTCACGGTCAGCGACGCCAACCTGAAGGACTACCTGGGCCGTCCCCGGTTCACCCCGGAGACCAAGCTGACCTCCAGCGACCGCCGCACGGCGGTGCCCGGCGTGGCCACCGGCCTGGCGGTCACCGGCGCGGGCGGCGACGTGCTCTACATCGAGGCGTCCCTGGCGGATGCTGAGACCGGAGCGAGCGGTGTCACGCTCACCGGCCAGCTGGGCGACGTGATGAAGGAGTCCGCGCAGATCGCGCTGTCCTACCTTCGCTCGCACGGAGCCGAGCTGGAACTGCCGGTCACCGGCATGAAGGAGCGCGGCGTGCACGTGCACGTGCCCGCGGGCGCGGTGCCCAAGGACGGCCCGTCGGCCGGCGTCACCATGACGACGGCACTGGCCTCGCTGCTGTCCGGACGGCCGGTCCGGTCGGACGTGGCGATGACCGGTGAGGTCTCGCTCACCGGCCGGGTGCTGCCGATCGGCGGCCTGAAGCAGAAGCTGCTGGCCGCCCACCGCATGGGGATCACCACCGTGCTGATCCCGCAGCGGAACGCGCCCGACCTGGACGACGTGCCCGCGGAAGTGCTCGCCAAGCTCACCGTCCACCCGGTCAGCGACGTGCGCGAGGTCCTCGCGCTGGCCCTCGAGCCGGCCGAGGTCCCCG
>DASWUW010001245.1:0-3287 GCA_036406335.1 Trebonia sp. | reverse complement strand
GACCGCCAGGACGGCGGGCGCGCCCAGCCGGGGGACGAGCCGGCCGGTGACGGCCGCTACGGCTACCGAGCCGGTCGTGTTGAGCAGCAGGATGAGGCCCAGGTCCCCCACCGGCTCGCCGAAAGTCTGCCGCATCGCGGGCCAGGCCGTTCCGAGCATCCCGTCGGGCAGGCCGAGGGCGGCGAACGTCCCCAGGCTCAGCAGGTCGAACTTCCGGTTCGCGGCCGCCGCCGCGCCGGTGGTAGCCGTCACCACCCCCGCCTTCACGAGCAGATAAAGCCGGTCGCGCTGACCCGGCTGTTTCGGGTACGGTCTCCACCATGTTCCTCCTCTGTGCGTAGGCCGGCACCCGCGGCCGACGGCCGCGCTGACGCCGTGTCCGTGCCGGCGCCCGGCGGCGCCGTTTTCCCGAGGAACTGCCTTGTCTCTCCTGTCGCCCTACCGGGCTGTCCTGCGCACGCCGGGTGCGTGCGGTGCGTTCGCCGCCTCGCTGGTCGGACGCCTGTGTTACGGGACCGTCTCCCTTTCCCTGATCCTGACGCTGACGGCCGGCGGGCGCGGTTACGCGTTCGCCGGGCTGGTCATGGGCCTGTTCGGCGGGAGCATCGTGCTCGTGTCCCCGTTCCGCGCCCGGCTGGTCGACCGGCACGGGCCGCGCCGGGCACTGCCGCCGATGGCCGCGGGCTTCGCGGCCGTACTGGCGGTTATCACATTCATCCCGGTCCGTTCCGGCGTGAACGACACGGCCATCGCCGTGCTGGCCGCCGTGGCCGGAGCCTGCGCGCCCCCGCTCGGCGTGGTGATGCGCGCGCTGTGGAGCACGCTGGCCGGCGACCGCCGCGTCCGGCAGACCGCGTACAGCCTCGACGGGGTCGTTGAGGAACTGCTGTACGTGGCCGGCCCGGTGATCGTCGGGGTGATCACCGTCGTCGCCGTGCCCGCCGCCGGGCTCCTGGTTAGTGCCGGGCTGATGGCGGGCGGAACCGTGCTCTTCCTCCGGTCACCCGCCCTGCGCCGCTGGTCCTCCCCGGCGCCCGGGCCCGTCCGGGGCATCCCGGATCCGGCCCCTGAGCCGGCCCGGGCCATTCTGGCGCTGGCGTTCGCCGCCGGCGCGACCGGGTTGTGCCTGGGCGGGCTCGGGCTGGTCGTCGTGGCGTTCAGCCAGCCCGGCACGACCCCGCCGCGGTGGCGTGGATCGAGGCGGCGCAGTCAGCCGGCGGCGCGCTGGGCAGCCCGAACCTGCTGGTGCTGACTCTGCTCGCCGGCCTGGCCGCGGTGTCGGCCTCCCCCGCCCTGGCCACCGCCTACGTGCTGGCCGACCGCCTGGCCGCACCCGGGGCCCGCACCCGCGCGGGGAACTGGGTCAGCGCCGGCTACAACGCGGGTTCCTCGGCCGGGTCAGTGCTGTCCGGGCAGCTGGTCGGGCGGATTCCGCTGGCCGCCTGCCTGCCCGTGCTGGCGGTGCTCGCGGTCGCTCCCCTGCTGCGGGCCCGTCAGAACCCGGCGGGGGTCACCCGGCCGGGTGACTAGCGCCGGGGGGTGACGGGCCGGGGCGGGCGCGGGAACGGTGCGGAACAATGGGCTGGTGCCGCTCATCCTGCCGTTCGCGTCCGAGCCTTCGCCGGGCCGTGTGTTCGAAGGCCGCCGTCGTGTCCGGGCCACGGACGCGACGGCGGCCGGGCGCCTGCGCCGGGACGGGCTGGCGCGCTTCCTGCAGGATGTCGCG
Organism: Trebonia sp.; assembly: GCA_036406335.1. Taxonomy (GTDB): domain Bacteria; phylum Actinomycetota; class Actinomycetes; order Streptosporangiales; family Streptosporangiaceae; genus Trebonia. The sequence goes on along the minus strand of DASWUW010001245.1, from coordinate 1,561 downwards.
GAGCACGACGTCGCCGACACCGGCTGGCAGCCGCCCTACGGCTGGCTGCTCCGTCGCTGCGCGGTCACCGCCCGGGAGTATCCCCCGGTCACGGCGCGGGTCACGCTGCGCACCTTCTGCTGGACCGCATTCCCGCTCCCGCACAGCCTCAGTGACGGACCGGTGTCAGCCAGGCGGGCCGCGGCGGCCTGGCCGTTAATTCCATGTAATAGAAGTAGATTCCATGGTATACATATTTTGCCGCACTGGCTCGTCCTTGGAAGGGAAGGCCACCCATGAAACTCGGCATCCTCGGTACCGGCCACGCGGCCAGCGGACGGGGGCCGGGCGGCAGGCTACGCCGTTCCCGCGCCCGCGCTGGAAGCCGGGCCGGCCCGGAGCCTGGACAGGATGCGCATGAGCTGGGCCAGCGACCGGTCCGGCAGCCTGGATCCCAGCCGGACCTGAAGTTCGTCGTCCACGGTGGCCGTGACTTTGGGCAGGAGCCGCTTGCCCGCCGGGGTCAGCGTGATAATGGACGACCGCCGGTCGTCCGGGTTGGCCTGACGGGAGCAGTACCCGGCGGCCTCGATCCGGTCGACGACCTTGCTGGCACCGCCGACGGTGATGCCCAGTTCGGCGGTGATGTCCTGGATGCGGCAGCCCGGCCCGCGCGCGATGATCCGCATGAACTCGAAGAACGGCAGCGTGACGCCGTGATCGGAGCGGAGCCTGGCCTCCACCGCGTTCCACAGCCCGGTCTCCAGCCGGACCAGCTCGCTGAACACGATCTTGAGGTCGGGAGCGGAATCGCTGACCGCCCCGCCTGACGGCTGACTGCTAGGCGGCATGGCCGGACCATAGCATATGAATTCCACGGAAAGTTTCTTGGCGGTGGCCGGCGAACTGGCCGCCGCGTCCTGCGTCAGGTGAGGACAGGTGCTCGTGACGACAGGTGAGCAGTGGGTCGCGGCCGACTTCGGTGGTCCCGAGGTCCTGCGGCTGCGGAAATTCGATGTCCGGCCGCCCGGGCCCGGCGAGATCACGATCCAGATCCAGGCCGCGGGCATGAACCCCGCGGACTACAAGCACTTCCGCCCGGGCCAGGACAGGAGCCTGCTGCCGCTCACGATCGGATACGAAGCCGCGGGTGTCGTCAGCGCGCTCGGCCCGGGCGCCGAAGTGGCCACCGGCGGCGGGCAGGCCGGGGACGAGGTGATTGCCTTCCAGGTCACGGGCGTTACGCCACGGCGATCACGGCAGCGGCGGGTGACGTATTCGCCAAGCCCGCTCAGCTCAGCTTCGCCCAGGCCGCCAACCTGCTCCTGGCGGGCACGACCGCGGCTGAGCTGCTGGCGACCGCGGGCGTCTCCGCAGGCGACACCGTGCTGCTCCACGGGGCGGCCGGCGCCGTGGGCGTCAGCGTCCTCCAGCAGGCCCGGCTGATCGGCGCCCGGGTCATCGGCACGGCCAGCGAAGAGAACTTCGCCGTGGTCGAAAGCTTCGGCGGGATACCGGTCAGTCACGCGGACGGCCTTCCCGGCCAGGTACGCCGCGCCGCTCCTCAGGGCATCTCGGCCGT
>DASWUW010001244.1:0-3833 GCA_036406335.1 Trebonia sp. | reverse complement strand
AAATCTCGAAACTTTCGACCACGGTCAGCACCTCGGGTGGAAGCGGGGCGGAGGACCAGTCAGCGCAGTTCTTTTTTGAGGATCTTGCCGGTGGCGTTCTTGGGGAGGGTGTCGCGGAACTCGACGGTCCGGGGGTACTTGTAGGCGGCGATCCGCTGCTTCACGAACTCGATCAGCTCGGCCTCGGTGACCGACTGCCCGGGCTTGACCGCCACGATCGCGCGCACTTCCTCGCCCATCATCGGGTCGGGCACGCCGATAACCGCGACCTCGGCGACGGCGGGATGGGCGTAGATGACCTCTTCGACCTCCCGCGGGTAGATGTTGTAGCCGCCCCGGATGATCAGGTCCTTGATCCGGTCGACGATGAACAGGAACCCGTCCTCGTCGAGATAACCCAGGTCGCCGGTGTGGAACCAGCCGCCGGCGAACGCTTTCGCGGTCGCCTCCGGGTTGTTGTGGTAGCCGGTCATGACGTTCGGGCCGCGGACCACGACCTCGCCGACGTGACCGGCGCCGGCGGGCAGCGGGCGGGCGCCGGCGTCCCAGACCTGCACGCTGACTCCCCAGATCGGCTTGCCCACGCTGTAGACCTTGCGCTCGGTCGCGCTGATGTTGAAGGTCGTGGTGGAGGCCGTCTCGGACAGTCCGTAACCCTCCAGGATCGGGATGGAGAACCGGGCTTCGAACGCGTCGATGACTTCGGCGGGGATCGGCGCCCCGCCCGAGATCGCGACCCGCAGCGACGAGAAGTCCCGGTCGCCGGGCGTCTGCAGCAGCGCGATGTACATGGTCGGGACGCCCATGAAGATGGTGGCCCGGTCCCGCTGGATGAGATCGAGGACGGCCCCCGGCTCGAACCGGGGAACCAGTGACATGGTCCCGCCCAGCAGCACGCAGGTGTTCATGATGGACGACAGCGCGAACACGTGGAACAGCGGGAGCGCCACCACCACGGTGTCGCCGGCGCTGAACTCGAACAGCCGGCCCGGGACGTCCGCGTTCAGGTACAGCGTGATGTGCGAGAGCACCGCTCCCTTGGGGGTCCCCGTCGTCCCCGAGGTGTAGATGATCACCGCCGGGTCGGCCGGGCTGCGCAGGGCCAGCTGCGGGCCGGGCGGGTCGCCGGCCAGCAGGGCCTCGAAGGCCAGGCCGGCCGCCGGGGCGCCGGCCGCGCTGACCACGTACAGCGACGTCAGCGCGGCCGCCTCGGCGGCCTTGGCCGATTCGTCGAGGAAGGCGCCGTAGGTGATCAGTACCCGCGCCCCCGAGTCCCGTAGCTGGAACTCGATCTCCGGCGCCTTGAGCAGCACGTTCATCGGAACCACGACGCCGCCCGCCTTGAGGATCCCGAAGTAGGCGATGACGAACTGCGGGATGTTGGGCAGTTGCAGCCCGACCCGGTCACCGGGCGCCACGCCCGCGGCCGCGAGGCCGGCCGCCGCCCGGTCGGACAGCTCGTCGAGCTGGGCGTAGCTGAGCTTGGCCTCGCCCAAGATTACCGCCGTCGCCGCCGGCGCCCGGCGGGCAGACTCCCGCAGCATCACCGCAAGGTTGAAATCCATGAACGCTCCCGGAGGATCCCTACTGGTCAACGCCGGCCAGTGTGTTCATTGTGCCGCCCGCCTGCTTTCGGAGCCAGACCGCCTCGGGATGAACACGCACAGCACCCCGGCGGCCGCGAACCCGGCCAGGCCGCTGACGACAATGCCCGCGACCAGCCCGGCGACGGCGGCAGCGGCGGCCATCGCGGCCAGCAGCATCGACTTGCGCTCGCCGATCCGGGTGGCGAGCATCCCCGGCGTCATCGGCCCTTCGGCGAGACCGAACAGGGTGGCCGGGCCGAACGCGGCCACCGCGACCGAGCGAAGGCGGAACTCCTCACTCACGTCGGCAGCCTAGCGCTGGGCGGGACTCACTCGAAGTTGCGGGTGATCCCGGAGGCGTCGGCGCCTTCTCCCCCGACGTAGTGCATCGGGTCGCCCGCACCGAGGTCGCCGATGCCAGCCGTCTCCAGGGCGCCGATCGCCAGGGTGCGGCGGACGGCGGCGAAGGTGAGGACGTGGGCCAGGACGCCGGCCAGAGTGAAGGCCCGCGGAGGCTGGCAGGTCGCGTCCAGGAAGGTGTCCCCGCCCGCGCCGGCCGCGACGCGGTCCACGATCACGGCCCGGAACCGCGGGGCGGCCGTCCCGAGGCGTGCGCGCAACGCCGCGGGCGAGGTCTGGCCGGCCGGAATGACGGTCGCGCCTTCGACCGCGCTCACCCACATCTCCAGCTGCCGGACGAGCTTGTCGCAGAGCACGCGCAAGGTCGGCCTGGCGTCTATGCCCTCAACCGGGAGCTCGGTCGGCTGGTCGAGGATCTCGGCGGGGACGGCGGTGAGCCGGTCGACGATGGCGCCGGTCAGGTCGATGTGATGGTCGTACATCCGGGTCAGGACGTCCATGGTCTGATTCCTTTGCGAGGCGGGCAGCCGCAGGCCGCCCGGAGGGTGAAAGTGGATGCCGTTGGCAGCGTGCAGGTCGTGGACCGGCCGGCGCTGCCGCCGGTAGCCGGTCGGGGTGGTGCCGTAAGCACACGCGAATGCCCGGGTGAACGCGTCGGGCGACGTGTAAGCGGCCTCAGCGCCGATCTCGATGACGGTTGCCGTGGTGGATACCAGCCGGTGCGCCGCCCGTTCCAGCAGCAGCCGGCGACGAAACGCACCGGGTGGTTCTCCCAGGGCCGCGCTCGCCAGGCGGTCGAAGTGGAAGCGCGACAGGCAGGCCCGGCGGGCCAGCTCGCCGGCGTCCAGGCCCGGCTCGTCCAGGCTCTGCTCCACCAGCCGGATGATCTCGCGCAACTCCGCCATGACAGTCATCCTGACCTGGACAGCGAGTCGCTGTCCCGACTGTCTTTGCTCACTTAGTCCCGGTAGCGGGCGGTCAGCACGCCCTTGACCAGCTTGCCGGTGGCCGTGCGGGGCAGCCGGTCGGTGAAGTCCAGCGAGCGCGGGATCTTGTACCGGGCGAGCCTGCCGTCCAGGCTGGCCAGGATCTCCCGGGCCAGCGCCGGGGTGGGCACCACCCCGGGGGCCGGCTCGACGACCGCCTTGACCGCCTGTCCCAGATCGTCGTCCGGTACGCCGATCACGGCGACGTCGAGAATGGCCGGGTGGAGCGCGAGCTGGTTCTCGATCTCCTGCGGGTAGATGTTGACCCCGCCGGAGATGATCATGAATGCGGCCCGGTCGGTGAGAAACAGGTAACCGTCCTCGTCGAGGCGGCCGATGTCCCCCGTGGTGCTCCACGTCGGGTGCCGGGGGTGGGTCGAGGCCCGGGTCTTGTCCTCGTCGTTGTGATAGCGGAACGGCAGTGCGTCCCGCTCGAAGTACACGGTGCCGGGTTCGCCGGCCGGCAGTTCCTCGCCCGACGCGCCGCAGATGTGGATGACGCCGAGGCCGGCCTTGCCCACGGTGCCGGGCCGGGCGAGCCATTCGGCCGGGCTGACCAGCGTGATGCCGTTCGCCTCGGTCGAGGCGTAGTACTCGTAGAGGATCGGCCCCCACCAGTCCAGCATCCGCTGCTTGACCTCCACCGGGCAGGGAGCCGCGGCGTGGATGGCTACCCGCTGACTGGACAGGTCGTAGGCGAGACGGGTTTCTTCCGGCAGCTTGAGCATCCGGACGAACATGGTCGGCACCCACTGGCTGTGGGTGACCCGGTACCGCTCGACCGCCGCGAGAGCCGGCTCGGCCTCGAAGCGGTTCGCCAGGACCAGGGTGCCGCCCACGGCGTGGACGACGCCGCCGAAGCGCAGCGGCGCGGCGTGGTACGTCGGGGCGCACGAGTAGT
>DASWUW010001243.1:0-2608 GCA_036406335.1 Trebonia sp. | reverse complement strand
GGGCACCGAGCCCAGCTGGGGCGAGAAGGACAGGGTTTCCTCGGTCAGGTTCAATTCCAGCAGGTTGTCATCGATGACCTGGACCGGCAGCTTGGTCGGCGTCTGCGTGCTTTCCGGCCGGAAGATCGTGTTGAAGCCCTTGCCGCGGAACGTGCCGGTGAAGGCCGCCAGAGCCCCGAGCGGGGGAACCGGGTCGGCGGCGGCAGCGGCAAACTCGCCCGGAGGCAGGCTGGACACCGCGCCGAACCGGAAGCTGGCGGCTGCGGAATCAGGTGTCTCCAGGTGCACGTCACTCATGATTTCCCCTGTCAATCTCGCCGTTGGTTCTTATTGCCGGAGGACCGGGCCACCGGATTGATACATCGCCGAGCACTACCTGTAGAGACTCTCCCTGCCGCCGGGCGGTTCCGCTTTTTCCCGACTAAACGACAAAAAAAGAATTTCCCGCCCTCCGGCTGCGGGCCGCGGCACAGGTAACGAGGCTCCCGAGGCATAACCAGGGCGTCTCCGGATAGGTAGAACCGGTATGGATGATCAGAGCACCAACCCGGAAGACGTTCGGTCAGAACCGGTCGGCGCCGGGCTTGCCCCGCGGCCGGACACCGAGCTGGAGACCGACGTGGTTCCCGACTCGCTGGTCTCCGAGTTCTCTTCCCTGACCACGCCCTACTGCTGGGTCATTACCGAGGACGCGGTGGCCGGCTACGACGGGGCCGAGCCGACCGCGGTAGGCAAGTCCGGACCCGGTGCGGCGGTCGCCCAGGACGTCACCGAGGCGCTGACCGCCGGCCGGTTTTTCCGGCTGGTGGACGGGCAAGGCCGGGAACTGGCCGTTGGCCGGCTGTGGGACCCGAGCGGCGAGAACGAGCTCGCCCCGCTGGATGATTTCGGGCGGAAGGACCTGGGGGCGCTGAACGTCGAGTTCCGCACCGAAGGGGACTGGCAGGCAGCCTGAGCGTCAGCGTGCAGCTGTTCATCGGTACCTACACCGAACGCCTGCCGCACGTAAACGGCAAGGCCGAGGGCATCCTCACGGCCAGCTTCGACCCGGCCACCGGGGTCATCGGCCCGCCTCGCACCGCCGCCGCCGCCCTCAACCCGTCTTACCTGGCCCTGTCCGCCGACGGGAAGGACCTCTACGCCGTCAGCGAGACCGGCTCGTTCGGCGGCCGCCCGGGCGGGGGAGTGGCCGCCTACGCCCGCGACCCCGCCGCCGCCGGCGGCCTGACGCTGCTCAACGCGGTGCCCTCGGGCGGCCCGAATCCCTGCTACCTGTCCCTCGACCGGACCGGGCGGTTCGTGCTGGTGGCCAACTACGGCGACGAAGCCGGGTCGGTGACCGCGTACGAGGTCACCCCGGACGGCCGCCTGGGAAACCTGACCGCCCACGTGCGGCACGCCGGCTCCGGCCCCGATCCCCTCCGGCAGGCGGGCGCGCACGCGCACATGATCGTCAGCGACCCGGTGACCGGCGCCGTGCTGGCGGCCGACCTCGGATCAGACGCCGTGCTCAGCTACCGGCTGGACGACACGGGCGGCCTGACGCCGGACGGCTCCGCGCGCCTGGCCGCCGCCCCGGGAGCCGGGCCGCGGCACCTGGCGTTTCACCCCGGCGGAGAGCACCTGTTGGTGATCAACGAACTCGACTGCACGGTCAGCATCTGGCGCCGGGACGGTCGCCGGTGGGCGGGCGCCGGGTGCGTCTCCACGCTTCCCGCCGCCGCCGGCGACGGGCCGAACCTGGCCGCGGCCATCCGGGTCAGCCCCTCCGGCCGGCACGTCCTGGTCTCCAACCGCGGCCACGACAGCATTGCGGTCTACCGGTTCGAGCCGGACCGTTCCGCGCTGAGACTGCTCGGTCACGCGGCCGCTCCGGGAGCGGTTCCCCGCGAACTCGTCGTGACGCCCGACGGCCGGCACGTCATCGTCGCCTGCCAGGACAGCGACCTGCTGGCCAGCTATCCCTTCGACGACACCACCGGGGAACTCGGCGAGCCGGCCTGCGTCAGCGCGCCCACCCCGGTCTGCCTGGCGTTCGGGCCAGGCGGCGACCTGAACCGGCAGACCTGATCTTTGCGGGAGCAGTCATCTGACTGTTCTTCTTGGCGGCCTTTCCGGGCAGCATCAGAAGTGGCCCGCCTCCCGCTCAAAAGTATTCCGGGAAATTGAATTCGGCTGATCCGACCGGATTCCGCGGGAAAATGACCACGTGCAAAAGGAGTAAAAATGTCTTCCCGTCCCTTTCGTTTCGGAGTCAGTCTGTTTGCCGGCGGCTCGTCCGCGGCCTGGCAGTCGAAGGTCCAGCGGGCCGCTGACCTCGGTTACGACATCGTGCAGGTACCCGATCACCTCGGCCTGGCCGCGCCGTTTCCCGCCCTGGTGTCGGCGGCCAGCGTGCCCGTTCCCCGGCTGGGCACCTTCGTGCTGAACGCCGGCTTCTACCGTCCGGCGCTGCTGGCCCGGGATGTCGCCGAGACCAGCAGGCTCCTCGAAGGACGGCTGGAACTCGGCCTCGGCACCGGCTACAACGCGGCCGAATTCGAGGCCGCCGGGCTGCCCTTCGGCAGTGCCGGGATGCGGATCGACCACCTTGAGCACACCATCGCCG
>DASWUW010001242.1:0-4415 GCA_036406335.1 Trebonia sp. | reverse complement strand
CGGGTAACGCTGACCGGAGCCACCGGTCCGCCCGCCGCTAGGGCGGGACTGAGCTTAGACATTCGATCTCCTTCGACGTCTGGCTTGCGCCGCTAAGTCAGTCGTTTGTGGCCTGATAAAACTTAGGTTGATCTGCGTTGCCCATGCCGGAGGACCCCACCAGAGGCCCCCGCCACAAGGCAAGGCGTGGGCGGAGTCTACGCCCGGTCACTGCCGATCTAGAAGAGACACAAGTTTTGATATTTTCATAGTCAAATATTGATATTAGTTACGTCGCATCAGCACCGTAAGACTCACCTGTCACAGCCGGGCACCTGCCGCCTTGTGCTTTGCCCCAGTTTCGCCAGTTCACCCGTTGCCTTAGGGAGAGACCGGGTCTCAGTCACCGGCATTCAGTCCCTGTGACGGAATGGTGTCCAAGAGGCAGACGGGAAAAGGCCCGCCCGCCGCCCCACTGGGGGGCGGCGGGCCGGGCCTCTCACTCGCAGACCAAGTGCGAAAACTCCGGTTCGGGTAACCGCGGCCGGAGTCCCGCCCTCATCCTGTCCGGCGTTTCCAGCTCATGATGACGCTGGTGCCCGCGCTGTCCGAGGCGACCCGGCCGTCGTCAGCGAGGCCCGCGATCACCGCGAGCCCCACCCCGTCCGGCAGCCGGAGCGGGATCTCGTCGTCAAGCGGGCCGAAGCCGACGTCAGACCCGCCGGGCGTGCCCGGCGGGCCGCCGTGCTCCGGGTCCGGCACCGCGTCGGTCACCACAACCTCGAACTGCTCGCCGGAGTCGGTGAGCGCGACCCGGATAGGCTCGCCCGGACAGTGCCGCAGGTGCGCCTCGACCGCCCGCGAGCAGGCCTCACCGACCGCGAGGCGGACCTCGTCGAGCAGTGACTCAGCGACGCCGCTGCGGCGCGCGACCGCGGTGGCGACGAGCCGTGCGGTCCGTACGTGGACCGGCAGCGGCGTAAAGGTGACTTCTACGGTGGCCATAATTCAGCGGAAGGCTTACTTCTCTGCCTTCCGGGCCGCGATGGCCTGGTCCACTGACTCGTGGATCCCGAAGACCTTCGTGAGACCGGTGATGCGGAAGATCTTCAGGATGCGCTCCTGCGTGCAGACGAGGTCGAGCGACCCGTCGTGCGCGCGCACCCGCTTGAGCCCGCCGACCAGGACCCCGAGGCCCGTGGAGTCGAGGAACTCGACCTTCTCCATGTTGACGATCAGCTGGTAGTTCTTCTTGTTGACGAGCTCGATGAGTAGCTCGCGCAGGCGCGGCGCGGTGTAGACGTCGATCTCACCTTCGACGTCGACAATCTCGATGCCGTCCTTGCTGCTGTGCGCCAGCTTCAGATCCACAAATCCTCCAGCGCCCCGAGGGCGTCTCTCGCGTCGTGGGGGCGACCCCTGCCCGGCATTCAACCACGCTCAGGCGTCATGTCTATACCAAAACATACTGCCCGCCATCCGCCTAGCGGATGACACACTTAAAACCTATGCCCATCATCGCCCTGCCGACAGCAGAAACCCAGCAGGACAGCTCCGCCCTCGTGGTCCTGCGGGACGCGCAGCGGGCCGGGGAGCTCGTGCACCTGGAGCACCTGCCCGGCCAGCCGGGCCAGCCGGCCGCGTGGCCGGAATCGGTCCGGCCTGAGGTCGCCGCCGCGCTGGCGGACCGCGGCATCGCGTTCCCGTGGACGCACCAGGCGCAGGCCGCGGGTCTCGCCCGGGCCGGGAACCACGTGATAATCGCCACAAGAGCCGCCTCCGGCAAGTCGGCCGGGTACCTGGCCGCCGCCCTGTCCGCGGTCCTCGACGGCGGGACCGTGCTGTACCTCTCACCCACCAAGGCGCTGGCCGCCGACCAGCTCAAGGCGGTCCGCGACCTGGGCGTGCCCGGGGTCCGGGCCACCTGCTACGACGGCGACTCGTCGGTCACCGAGCGGGCCTGGGCCCAGTCCCACGCCAACTACCTGCTGACCAACCCGGACATGGTGCACGGCGGCCTGCTGCCGAACCACTCCCGCTGGCGCGGCTTCTTCCGCCGCCTGCGGGTGGTCATCATCGACGAGTGCCACGGCTACCGCGGCGTCTTCGGCTCGCACGTCGCCCAGGTCCTGCGCCGGCTCCGCCGCGTCGCCGCGCACTACGCCGTACCGGGCCCGGACGGCACCGTGGCGGAACCGGTGTTCATCCTCGCCTCCGCCACGATCGCCGACCCGGCCGACTGCGCCCGCAGGCTCACCGGGCTGGACGCGGTCGCGGTAACCGCCGACGGCGCCCCCCGCGCGCCGGTCACGTTCGCCCTGTGGGAGCCGCCGCTGCTGCACACCTACGCCGAGGTGCGGGCCCGCAGGCCCGCTACCAGCGAGGCCGCCGACCTGCTGGCCGCCCTGGTCAAGGCGCAGGTTCCCGCGCTCGCCTTCATCCGGTCCCGCCGCGGCGCGGAGACCGTGGCGCTGGCCGCCCGCGACACCCTCGGCGAGGGGCGCTCCGGCAGCGTGGCCGCGTACCGCTCCGGTTACCTGCCCGACGACCGCCGCGCCCTCGAGGCGGGCCTGCGGGACGGGCGGATCACCGGCATGGCCACCACCACCGCCCTCGGGCTGGGGATTAACATCCCCGGCCTGGACGCGGTACTGATCGCGGGCTGGCCGGGCACCTGGGCGTCACTGTGGCAGCAGGCGGGCCGGGCCGGGCGGGCCGGGCACCACGCCACGGCGGTGTTCATCGCCCGCGACGACCCGCTCGACAGCTATCTCGTGCACCACCCGGACACGCTGCTGCGCCATCCGGTCGAGCCCGCCGTGCTCGACCCGGCCAACCCCTACGTGCTCGGCCCGCACCTGGCCGCCGCCGCCGCCGAACTGCCGCTGACCGAGCCCGACCTCGACCTCTTCGGCCCCGCGGCCGCCCGCGCGGTCGCCGGGCTGACCCAGGACGGCGAGCTGCGCCGGCGGCCGTCCGGCTGGTACTCGGCCCGGCACCACCGCCGCCCGGCCGCCGCGATCTCGATCCGCGGCGACCTCGGCCGCCCGGTGCGAGTGGTGGAGGAGGCCACCGGGCGGCTGATCGGCACCATGGACGAGCCTTCCGCCCACCGCTACGCGCACGACGGTGCCGTCTACCTCCATCAGGGCGAGTCCTACCTGGTCAGCCGGCTCGAACTGGCGGACCGGGTGGCCCTGGTGGAAGCGGGTGATCCCGGCTACGCCACCCAGGCCCGCGACGTCACTGACATCGACCTCATCAGTGAGCGCCGCCGGGCCCGCTGGGGCGACGCCGACCTGATGCTGGCCGAGGTACGGGTCACGCGGCAGGTCGTGGAGTACGCCCGGATCCGTTCGGGAAAAAAGACGAGAGAGCCGGCGGTGGCGCTCAGCCTGCCCCCGCGCACGCTGTCCACGGTCGCTGTCGCCTGGACCATCCCGAACGAGCGCCTGCTCCACCTCCCGGGTCACGACCTGGGCGGAGCCGCCCATGCGGCCGAGCACGCGGCGATCGGCCTGCTGCCGCTGTTTGCCACCTGCGACCGCTGGGACGTAGGCGGCCTGTCCACCGAGATCCACCCGGCCACCGGCCAGCTCACGGTGTTCGTCTACGACGGCCACGCCGGGGGCGCCGGCTTCGCCGAGCGCGGCTTCGCCGTCGCCGCCGGCTGGCTAAGCGCGACCAGGGACGCGATCCGCGCCTGTCCCTGCGAGACGGGCTGCCCGTCCTGCGTGCAGTCCCCCAAGTGCGGGAACGGCAACTCCCCGCTGTCCAAGGACGGCGCCGTCGCACTCCTGGACACCTTCCTGGCCCACGCGCCGCCCACGGCGGGGTAAGCCAGGCGGCACCCGCCGGGCCGCCCCTGGACCAAAGGGCCGTTGTCACCTAATGTCCCGCCGTGCAATCACATCTCGGATTTCACTGGGCGCGCCCGCACTCATTAGCCCCATCGCCAAACTAAGGCCGTGGCCGCAAGCGAGAAATCGACTGCGGAAACCTCAAATACCGACAGATAGGAAAGCCGCCGCGGCTAATCAAACACCCGTCCGGCACCCGGCCCGCGAAAAGCCGTCCCCCGGGAACACTGATCCGGCCAAAGCCCGGCGAACCCGGTCGTCGCAGATCGTCGGGCTGCCTGGCGGTCTCGGCCCGCCATCCCCGGGGCCCGAAGGTCACACTAGGGCCGCGGGAGACGTCCCCCGCGGCGCACAAACCGCGGGGGGAAGGCCGAAATCTTTCGGAACAAATGGGGGGCGCCCCTCGCCGGGGGGGAGAGCGAGGGGCGCCGCGACGGCACCGGCCCTGGGGGGGTAGGCCGGCTCCGCCATAGTTTCAATCCTAGCCGTAAAATTGACCCGGGGCAGCCGTAGAAGAGCACTCAGCGACCGAATTAATACAATTAACGTATCGCCTCGTACCAACGGCCGACGCAA
>DASWUW010001241.1:0-2125 GCA_036406335.1 Trebonia sp. | reverse complement strand
GACCGCTGGGTGCACCCGGACGAGTTCATCGCGCTGCGCGAGCAGGCGCTGACCATGGGCTTCGCCGGCGTGATGTCCGGCCCGCTGGTGCGTTCCTCCTACCGCGCGGGCCAGCTCTACGCCCAGGCGATCGAGCAGCGCGCGGCCGCGACGGCGAGCTAACCCGCGGGCGGCGCGCGCTAGGCTGGCCGACTGTGAGCGAGCGGCTGCCCGAGGGCATCAGAGACATCGCGGCGGCGCAGGTAGAGCGGCTGGCCGCCGTGACGGCCGGGCTGAGCGACGCCGACCTGGTCGCGCCGACGTCGTGTGCCGGCTGGCTGGCGGCGCACCTGCTGGTCCACGTGCGGCTGGGGCTGGCCGAGCACGCCCTGAGCTTCGCCGAGCCGGCCGCGCCGGGGGACGTCGCCGACCGGGACTTCGTTTCCTACTGGCGGGACTGGCCGCCGGCCAGCGAGCCCGCGGCATACGGGCAGGTCCGCTTCCACTGGGCCACCGCGAGCGCCTACGCGACCGCCGACAGCCTGCGCGAGCACCTGGCCGATACCGCCCGGCAGGCGGCGGGGATGAGCCGCCGGGCGCCCGCCGGGAACTTCCGGTTCCAGGAGCGGGTGATGGCGGCCGAGGACATCCTGGCCATGTGGACCGCCGAATGGGTGATCCACCAGCTCGACCTCACCGCGTACCTGCCCGACGACCGGCTCGGCCCGACGGACGAGGCGCTCGCGCTCACCGTCCGCACGCTGGACGAGCTCACCGGCGGCGCCGCCCGGCCCGCCGGCTGGGACCGCGCCGCCTATATCCGCAAGGGCACGGGCCGTCTCCCCCTCGACCGGGCCGAGCGCGATCTCCTCGGCGCCCGCGCCGCCGGGTTCCCGGCGTTCGGCTAGCGACTGCCCTTGGTTACAGCCCGGGGGCCGGGAAACCGTATGCTGCCGTGTGTTGGCACGCGTCGCGCGTTAAGTGGAAAGGCTCAACCGGTGGTTGACAATTTTGACCCGGAAGACATGCAGAACGCCGGGCGGCTGAAGCAGATCCGGATGGTGGCGAAGCTGGTCAACCGGCAGAACCGGCGGGCCCTGCCCATCGTCGTCGGCGCGGCCGTCGGCGTCATCGTCGTGTTCGTGGTGATCGGCCTGCTGACCGGGCTGCTGGCGATCCTGATCCCGGTCGGCATCCTGCTCGGCGTGGTGACGGCGATGGTCCTGTTCGGGCGGTTCGCGCAGCAGGCCCAGTACGCCGCGATCGACGGGCAGCTCGGTGCGGGCGCCGCGGTGCTGCAGTCGATGCCGGGCGACTGGAACGTCACCCCGGCCGTGGCCGGCAACCGGACGATGGACGTGGTGCACCGGGCCGTGGGCCGGGCCGGGGTAGTGCTCGTCGGCGAGGGCGTGCCGAGCCGGGTGGCCGCGCTGCTGGCGGCGGAGCGGAAGCGGACCGAGCGGGTGGCGCACGGCGTGCCGGTGACCGAGTTCCAGGTCGGCAGCGGCGAGGGGCAGATCCCGGTGAGCAAGCTGCAGCGCAAGATCACCACGCTGCCCCGGGCGCTGAAGCCCGCGGCGGTCTCTGACCTCAACTACCGGCTGCGGGCGCTGCAGCCCACCATGCAGATGCCCAAGGGCCCGATGCCCAAGGGGGCCCGCCAGCCGCGGATGCCCAGGCCGCGCTGATTTCCGGGGCCGGCCACCGGCGGATCCCGGGCCTGGCTACCGGCGGATTCCGGCCTGGTTACCGGCGGACGACGACGGTGTCGGAGGCCCGGTCGTGCAGGCCGCGCCCGTCCCGGTCGGTCAGGCAGGCCGGAATGACGACCAGCAGGAGCAGGGTGCGCAGCGCGGCCCACTTGAAGCCGGGGCGGCTGCCGTCGGTGCGGACGGCACGCAGCCCGAGCAGCCGCTTGCCCACGGTGAGGCCGCTGACCGCGGTGAGCAGGTAGACCTCGGCGAGAAAGAGGAGCAGGCTGACCCACTGGGCCTGCGCGTAATGCGCGTCGGTGACGGTGAAGACGTTGTGCCGGACGATGCTCGAGCCGATCAGGTAGCAGAGAATCCAGTCGACCAGCAGCGCGACCAGCCGCCGGCCCATCGGCGCGACCGACCCGGGCCCCTCCTTCGGCAGGCCGAAGCGC
>DASWUW010001240.1:0-1659 GCA_036406335.1 Trebonia sp. | reverse complement strand
GAGCGGCTCGAGCGGCTCGAGCGGCTGGAAGCAGGCCAGGCGCGGCTGGAGGTCGGCCAGGCAACGGTACTCGTCGGCGTCCAGACGATCATCGGCCTGCTGGACCGGGACGCCAACGGCGGTAGTGAGTCCGGCGACGGGAACCCGGGCATCCCCGGCTAGCAGGACCCGCGCCGTCCGTGGTACCGCCCGCGAGCGAACCGCAGCCGGGACCACGGTCAGCACCGTCCGTTCGGGCGGGCTGCCGGGTTACAGCGACGCGAACGCGTCTTCCAGGATGTCCAGGCCCTCTTCCAGCAGTTCCTCGCCGATCACCAGCGGCGGCAGGAAGCGCAGCACGTTGCCGAAGGTCCCGCAGGTGAGCACCACCAGGCCGTGGCCGTGGCAGTAGGCCGCGACCGCGGCGGTCGCGGCCGCATCCGGGTCGAGGGTGCCCGGTTTGGTCAGCTCGACGGCGACCATGGCGCCGCGGCCGCGGACCTCGGCGATGACCGGGTAGGCCTCGGCCAGCTTGCGCAGCCGGGGGAGCATGATGTCGCCGATCCGGCGGGCCCGGCCCGCCAGGTCCTGCGTTTCCATCGTTTCGATCGCGCCGAGCGCGGCGGCGCAGGCCACCGGGTTGCCGCCGTAGGTGCCGCCGAGGCCGCCGGGGTGCACCGCGTCCATGATCTCGGCCCGGCCGGTCACCGCCGCCAGCGGCAGCCCGCCGGCGATGCCCTTCGCGGTGGTGATCAGGTCCGGGACCACGCCCTCGTGGTCGACGGCGAACCAGTCGCCGGTGCGGCAGAAGCCGGACTGGATCTCGTCGGCGATGAACACGATCCCGTTGGCCCGGCAGAACTCGGCCAGGCCGGCCAGGAACCCGTCCGGCGGGGCGATGAAGCCGCCCTCGCCCTGGATCGGCTCGATGATGACCGCGGCCACGTTTTGCTCGCCGACCTGGGTGTGGATCAGTGACCTGACCACCTCCAGCGCTTGCGCCCGGCAGGCCTCGGGGCCGCCCGGCCAGCGCAGCGGGTAGGCCATCGGCACCCGGTAGACCTCGCCCGCGAACGGGCCGAAACCCTGCTTGTAGGGCATGTTCTTCGCGGTCAGGGCCATCGTCAGGTTGGTGCGGCCGTGGTAGGCGTGGTCGAACGCGACAACCGCCTGCCGGCCGGTGTAGTGCCGGGCGATCTTGACCGCGTTCTCGACCGCCTCCGCGCCCGAGTTGAACAGGGCCGACCGCTTCTCGTGGCTGCCCGGGGTGCGGCGGGCCAGCTCCTCGCACACCTCCACGTACCCCTCGTACGGGGTGACCATGAAGCAGGTGTGGGTGAACTGCGCGACCTGCGCCTGCACCCGGTCGACTACGGCCGACGCCGCGTTGCCGACCGAGGCGACCGCGATCCCCGAGCCGAAGTCGATGAGCGAGTTTCCGTCCGCGTCCAGCAGCACCCCGCCGCCGGCCGCGGTGACGAAGACCGGCAGCGTCGTCGACACGCCGCGTGCGACGACGCTGCCCCGGCGCTCCATCAGCGCCCGCGAGGCCGGACCAGGAATCTCGGTGACAAGGTTGCGGTGCTGCGGCAGCCCGGGGCCGCCGGCCGGAAGTGCGGTCATATTCGGACGATAACATCCGGGCATGCCTGACCAGAATGGCGAGTCATCTGCGGTGCG
>DASWUW010001239.1:0-2844 GCA_036406335.1 Trebonia sp. | reverse complement strand
GGCGATGGGTGTTGAGGGATTCGCCGAAAGGGCTCGCCGCGAGTTGGTGGCCACCGGCGAAGCGGAGCCCAGGCGTCCGCCCGAAGCGCGGGAGGAGCTCACCACTCAGGAAATCGAGATTGCCCGGCTGGCCGCCGCTCGGCGGACGAACTCGGAGATCGGCGCCCAACTGTTCCTCAGCCCACGGACCGTCGAATGGCATCTGGGCAAGGTTTTCGCGAAGCTCAACATCACCTCGCGCAAGGAGCTTTACGACGCTTTGCCCGAGGACGTAGGCGTGTCGCTCTGAGCTAACGCTCAGCCTGCCGGGCGACTTCGCCCCGTACTGGCCTGCGCCAGTGCGGTGGTCTCCTCCGCCGGATCGGGGGTGAGCAGTGAGCCCGGCACCGGCTTACCGCTCGTCCCGAGCTGGTTCATGCGCTTGGGCACGGGAGTGCCCTGATACGTCAACGGGATCACTCGACCGCGGTCGTCGACACCACCCAGGGGCTGGTGTACCTCGATGAATCCGCCGTACTGCTGGCGCCTGACAATTCCCGTCTCGATGCCGTGCTCCAAGACGTCCCGGTCCGAGCGCTCCAGCCCCAGGCAGACCCGGTAGGTGACCCAGTAGGCGATCGGCGGTACGAGCAGCACGCCGATCCGGCCAGCCCAGACCATGGCGTTGAGCGAGAGGTGGAAGGTGAAAGCGATGCGATCGTTGGCTCCGCTCAGCACGAGGACCGTGTAGAACGCGATCCCCATGACGCCCAACGACGTGCGAACGGGCGCGTCACGCGGGCGTTGCAGGAGGTTGTGGACCGCGTTGTCCTTCGTGAACCGCTTCTCTATCCAGGGGTAGGCGCCCGCTATCACGTAAAGCGTCGGCAGGAACACGGGACTCGCCCAGAACGCGGGCGGAATGGTGTAGTTGCCGATGTGTATCTCCCACGGCGGGAAGATCCGCAACATTCCCTCCATGTTGAGCACGTACCAGTCCGGCTGGGAGCCCGCGGAGACATGAGCCGGGTTGTAGGGTCCGTAGTTCCAGATCGGATTGATCTGGAACAGCCCGCCCATGAGCGCGAGCATGCCCACGGTGGCGGCGAACAACCCGGCTGCCTTCGCGGCGTAGGCCGGGAACAGCCGGACGCCGACGACATTGCGCTCCGTGTGGTTCACCGATCGTTTCCCGGCAATGCTGGTTCCGGCGAACTGCGTGTGATTCACCCACCAGCCCAGACCCAGGTGCAGAGCGATCAACGCGAGCAGGACCGCCGGGATGACCAGAACGTGCAGGATGTAGAGACGCGGGATGATCTCGGTGCCCGGGAACTCTCCGCCGAAGAGCGCCCAGTGTGTCCAGGTGCCGACCACCGGGATCGACATGAGGAACCCCGAGGCGATCCGCAGACCGGTGCCGCCGAGCAGATCGTCCGGCAACGAGTATCCGATGAAGCCTGCAAGAAAGGCGACGAACAGCAGGAGAACGCCGATCACCCAGTTCGCTTCGCGCGGCTTGCGGAAGGCGCCGGTGAAGAACACGCGGAACATGTGGGCGACCATGGCCGCAATGAACAGCAGCGATGCCCAATGGTGCACCTGGCGTACGAACAGTCCACCCCGCACGTCAAATGAGATGTGCAGCACACTGTTGTATGCCCGGGAGACCTGCAGACCGCGCAAGTCGTCGACCACGCCGTTGTAGGCGATGTCCTGCATGGAGGGTTCGAAGAACAACGCCAGGTACGTGCCGGAGAGCAGCAGAACGACGAAGCTGTAGAGCGCGATCTCACCGAGCATGAACGACCAATGGGTAGGAAAGACTCTGTTGAGCGTCTTGCGAATCCCTGTGGCCGGGTGGTAGCGCTGGTCGAGTTGATCGAAAAGGGGCGATAGCTTGCGCGGTGCGCCATTGGCTGGCGTGGCGGAACGGAAACTGGTCGCTCTCATGGTTGTGCTCCAGAACGTCGCTCGCGAAGTTCGTCCCGGTTTTCGGCTAGCCACCTTCCGATCGCGCACTGGTGCGCGAGGGCGATCTCGCGAGAGGCTGTCCGTGGGCAGCTGCGAAGCGGCAGGCGGCGGAGGTATTCGTAAGCCAGGTCTTCCGCCTCGTCCGCCTCGTCCACCCGGTACCAGAGCGCTGTCACAGCGACCTCGAACCACTCGGTGGCCACGCGGCGGGCGAGCCGGTCCCTTCGGTCGAGTTCACCCACGGCCGCCTGGTAGGCGCGCAAATAGTCCTGTGCGTCGAGCTGGGCGCGATGCCAGGACCACGTGGCGTCCCGCGAACCGCAGCCCGCGCCCGCCGCGCTCTCGCGTACGCGCACGAGCGCAGCACGGGCGCGTTCGGCTCGGTCAACCAGCGCAGCACGCGCGGCGGTGCCGATCGGCGTGGCAGCCGCGTGCGGCACACCAGCGACGACGATCTTCATAGCGAGATCCTTCCTGTCCACAGTCGGCAGCCGTCGCCTTCCGGCCGTGCAGCTAAGACAGGGCGGCAGGCCGCGCTGTGACAGATTCCAGGCCGATCGCAGGGCGACGTCACAACGCCGTCGGCCGTCCGGACTTTCCAGGAAGCATTCCGCGCAGAGAGAGAATTGACGTGAACAAGGTCCAGAGCCGCAAGAAGCCGCTACTGATCACCGACGCACCACGCAGCTACGATCAGGACCTGGCAACTCGCAAGCGTTGCTACACCATCGTGATGGCAACGCGGCTGCCGTTGATGATCTTGGCGACCATTTTCTCTACAGTTCCCTCGGTGGCCGTCGCTCTGCTGGCCGTCTCCCTCCCGCTTCCGTTGTTGGCGGTGCTCATCGCCAATGACCGCCTGCCTACTAAACGAGAGCACGTCAACCGTTA
>DASWUW010001238.1:0-2253 GCA_036406335.1 Trebonia sp. | reverse complement strand
GAAGCACGCGACTCGGGCGACGCGCTGGACGAGCGCGAGCTCATCGCCATGATGTTCCTGCTGCTGGTAGCGGGCCACGAGACGACTACCAACCTGATCGCCTCGGGGACGCTCGCGCTGCTGACTCACCCGTCCCAGCTGGAGCGGCTGCGCGCCGACCCGGCCCTGCTGCCCGGTGCGGTCGAGGAACTGCTGCGGTACGCCAATCCGCTGAACCACGCGACCGAGCGGTTCACCCTCGAACCGGTGGAGATCGGCGGGGTAACGATCCCGGCCCGCGAGTGGGTGCTGTGCGTCACCTCGGCGGCTAACCGCGACCCGGCCCGGTACCCGGACCCCGACCAGCTCGACATAGGCCGGGACGCCGGCGGCCACGTCGCCTTCGGCCACGGAATCCACTACTGCCTGGGCGCCCCGCTGGCCCGGCTCGAGGGCGAGGTCGCCTTTGGCGCCTTGCTGTCCCGGTTCCCGTCCCTGTTGCTCGCAGCTGCCCCGGGCACGCTGCGCTGGCGCCCCAGTTCACTGATCCACGGCCTGGAGACACTGCCAGTCCGGCTCGCCTGACCTGGCCGCGGGGCGGGGCGGGGCGGCCACGGGAAACGATGTCAGGACAGCAGGGTTCATCCGCGGCGGGTTCGGGGAAGACAGTTGCCCGGACCGTGCCGCGGCACCGCGAGGATGCCTTAACGGCACGGCAGCAGAGCCGGCGGCACGGCAAGGAGCGCGATGACGGGACCGGACAGCAGCCTGGCGAACCGGGCCCGCGCCTGGCGGGAGGCCGACCCGGACCCGGAGACGCGGGCCGAGCTCGGCCGGCTGCTCGGCCAGCTGGCCGGCGACGGGGACACCGCGGCGCTGGCCGATCGGTTCGAGGGGTCGCTGGCCTTCGGCACGGCCGGCATCCGGGCCGAGATGGGCGCCGGGCCGATGCGGATGAACCGGCTGGTGGCCGGCCGGGTGGCGGCCGGCCTGGCCCGGTACATCAGCGCCCAGGACCCTGACGGGGCCGCAGCCGGGGTCGTGATCGGCTACGACGGCCGGGCCAACTCCGCGGTGTTCGCCGCCGACGCCGCCCGGATACTGGCCCGGGCCGGGGTCAGCGTGTCCCTGCTGCCCCGGGCGCTGCCGACTCCGGTGCTGGCGTTCGCGGTGCGCCACCTGGAGGCCGCCTACGGGGTGATGGTGACGGCCAGCCACAATCCCCGCCAGGACAACGGGATCAAGGTGTACGTGCGGGACGGCGGGCAGCTGCTGCCGCCGGCTGACGCGGCCGTCGCCGCGGCTATCGAGACGGTCGACCCGCTGCGGCTGCCGGCGGGCTGGGCTGAGGGGCCGTTCCCGTTCCAGCCGGCCGACGCCGCCGTGCGGGCCTACGTCACCGCGGTCGCGGCGGGCGGCCGTCACCTGGCCGGCTGGCCGCCGCTCAAGGTAGTGCACACCGCGCTGCACGGCGTCGGGGACGCCACGCTGCGGGCGGTGCTGGCCGCGGCCGGCTGGCCGCCGCCGGTGCCGGTCGCCGCCCAGCAGGAACCGGACCCCGGCTTTCCGACCGTGCCCTACCCGAACCCCGAGGCGGCCGGCGTCCTCGACCTGGCCCGGGCCGCCGCCGAGCGCGAAGACGCTGACCTGGTGCTGGCCAACGACCCGGACGCCGACCGGCTGGCCGTCATGCTGCCCGGCCCCGGCGGGTGGCGGATGCTCACCGGGGACGAGCTCGGCGCGCTGCTGGGCGACGCGGTCGTGTCCCGCCTGGCCGCGGCCGGGCCGGCCGCGGCGGCCCCGGTAGTGGCTACCACGGTGGTCTCCGGCTCGCTGCTGCGCGGGCTCGCCCAGGCGGCCGGGGTGCGGTGCGTCACGACACTGACCGGATTCAAGTGGATCGCGCGGGCGGGCGGGACCGCCGGCATCCTCGCCTACGGCTACGAGCAGGCCCTCGGCTACGCCGTGCGGCCGGACCTGGTCGCGGACAAAGACGGGATCAGCGCCGCCCTGCTCATCCTGCAGCTGGCCGCCGAACAGGCGCGGGCGGGCCGCACGCTGGCCGACCGGCTGGACGACCTGGGCCTGGCCCGCGGCGTGCACGTCACCCGCGAGCGGTCGCTGCGCGCGGACGGCGCGGGCGGGCTCGCCCGGCTGGCGGACGCGGTCAAGCGGGTCCGGAAGGACCCGCCGGGCCAGCTGGGCGGGCAGCCGGTTACGGTGACCGACCTGCGCGACGGCGGCGGCGGCGTGGTGGACCTGGCGGGCGGCACC
>DASWUW010001237.1:0-12849 GCA_036406335.1 Trebonia sp. | reverse complement strand
GGACGATATTAGAACAATCTTCTAGGATTGCCGCCGCTGAGAGCAGCGGCGGCAAGAGCAGCGGCGGCGAGGAGTGCGGACATGGGTGCCCTGGACGCCGGCTGGGTGCGGGTCGACTGCCACCTGCACACCCAGGCGTCCGGCGACTCCGTGCTGACGCTGGAGGAAATGGCCGACCGGGCCCGGCAGGCCGGCCTGGACGCGGTATGCGTCACCGACCACAACGTCACCCACGCCGCGGTCGAGGCGGCGCAGCGGAACCTGGGCGTGCGGATCATCGTGGGCGAGGAGATCAGGACCCCGGACGGGGACGTGATCGGGCTGTTCCTCACCGAGCGGATTCCCTACGTGCTGCCGCTGGCCGAAGTCATCGGGCTGATCCGGGGCCAGGGCGGCCTGGTGTACGTGCCGCACCCGTTCGACCGGGTCCGCTCCAGCCTGGGGCGGGTACTGCCCGGGCTGTGCGCGGCGGGCCTGGTCGACGTGGTGGAGGTGTTCAACGCCAAGATCGCCGACCCGGCCCTCAACGCACAGGCGGCCGCGGTGGCCCGGGCGTTCGCCGTCGGCGGCGGGGCCGGCTCGGACGCGCACGACGCCCCCGGGGTCGGCGCCGCCTACCTGGACCTGCCCGACTTCGACGGCCCGGCCGGCTTCCTGGCCGCCCTGGCGGACGCCCGGGTCACCGGCGAGTTCCGGGACCACGCGCCGCGCTACCCGCGCGGGTTACCCGGGTCCGCCTGAGGAGCCGGCGGCGGATCCGGGTGGCCCGAGGAGCGGCCCTTGACAGGGGAAGGACCGTACCGGAGGCTAATTCCAGAACATCATTCTATTCGCGCCGGGTCTGCCGGGCGACGGCGGAAGGAACGGTGAGCGGGCATGGGACGGCTGGACGGACGGGTAGCGATCGTCACGGGCGGCGGGCGCGGAATCGGCCGGTCAGTGGCCCTGCTGCTGGCCAGCGAGGGTGCCGCCGTGGTCGTCAACGACCTCGGGGTGGCCATGGACGGCTCCGGAAAGGACTCCGGCCCGGCGCACGACACGGTGGCCGCGATCGCCGGCGGGGGCGGCAAGGCGGTCGCCAACGGCGCCGACATCTCCGACTTCACCGCCGCGGAGGGCCTGATCGGCACCGCAGTCGAGGAATTCGGCCGGCTGGACGTGCTGGTCAACGTGGCCGGCATCCTGCGCGACCGGATGATCTTCAACATGACCGAACAGGAATGGGACGACGTTATCCGGGTCCACCTCAAAGGCACCTTCAACACCTCGCGGTTCGCCTCCGCGTACTGGCGCTCGCTGCGGGACGAGACCGCGCAGAACCGCATCATCAACTTCACCTCGGTCTCCGGCCTGCACGGCGCCCCCGGCCAGCCCAACTACGCCGCCGCCAAGATGGGCATTGTCGGGCTGACCTGGTCCTGCGCTAACGCGCTGGCCAGGTACGGCGTTACCAGCAACGCGATCTCCCCCGGCGCGGCCACCCGGATGACCGCCTCGGTGCCGACCGAACGCCGCCGGGCCGGGGCGGCGCCCGCCGCCGACGTCCAGTCACCGGACAACGTGGCCCCGATCGTGGCCTACCTGGCCTCGGAGCGCTCCGGCTGGATCAACGGCCGGATCCTGCACTCCTCCGGTTACGAGATCTCGCTGTACAGCAACGAAGAGCCGGTCAGCCGGATCATCGGCACCGGCCCGTGGGACGCCGACGCGCTGAGCGAGCAGGTGGAGCGGTCCTTCGGCCCCATCCTGGGCCGCAAGGCGTAACGCCGGTGCCCCCCAGATCTAAAGCCCTCCCCGCCCCCACGCCGGAGACGCAGCCCTACTGGGACGGGGCGGCGGCGGGCGAGCTGCGGATCCAGCGCTGTGTGGACTGCGGCGGCAAGCCGTATTTCTACCCGCGGCCGCTGTGCCCGGCCTGCGGCTCGGCCAACGTCGAATGGTTTACCGCCAGCGGCGACGCCACCCTGTACTCCTACGTCATCAGCCACCGGCCCGCACCCGGCTTCGAGGACGAGGCCCCGTATGCCATCGCCGTGGTGCAGCTGGCCGAGGGCCCGCGGATGATGACCAGCCTGATCGGCGTGCCGGCCACTCCCGAGGCGCTGGTGCTCGATATGCCGCTGCGGGTTGCCTTCGAACGGCGCGGCGAGGTCGCCGTGCCGGTCTTCACCCCCGCCGGGGAGGGACCGTGAGCAACCCGGGCGTCATCATCGCGGGCGCCGCCGAAACCGACGAGATCGGCCGGCTGCCGAATACCTCCACGCTCGGGCTGCACATCGAGGCGGCGCGCAACGCGGTGGCCGACGCGGGCCTGACCATGCGGGACATCGACGGGATGGCGACCGTTTCCGCACCCGGCCCGGTCCAGGTCGCGCACGCGCTCGGCATCTACCCGGACTGGATAGACGGCACGGGCGTCGGCGGCACCTCGTTCCTGCTGCACGTTCGGCACGCGGCCGCGGCCATCAGGGCCGGCTACGCCAAGACCGTGCTGATCACCCACGGCGAGTCGGGCCGGTCCCGGGTCGGCGCGCCGCCGTTCCGCGGCGACCCGTCCTCGCCCGCCGGGCAGTTCGAGGCGCCCTACGGCACGCTCGGCCCGACCACCACCTTCACCATCCCGGCGCTGCGTTACATGAAGGAGTACGGGCTCACCCACGAGCAGCTCGCCTACGTCGCGGTGGCGCAGCGGCAGTGGGCGGCCAAGAACCCGCGGGCCATGTTCCGCGACATCATCACGGTGGACGACGTGTTCGCCTCCCGGATGGTGGCCTACCCGTTCCACCTGCTGGAGTGCTGCCTGGTCACCGACGGGGGCGGCGCGCTCGTGGTCACCTCGGCGGACCGGGCGGCCGACTTCCCCAAACCGCCGGTGTACGTGACCGGCACCGGGGAGGCGTCGGAGACCCCGATGATCTCCCAGATGCTCGACTTCACCGAATCGCGGATGTTCCGCCAGGCCGGGCGCACCGCCTTCGCCGAAGCGGGCGTCACCGCCGGCGACGTCGATCACCTGATGATCTACGACGCGTTCGCCCACGTCCCGATCTACGGCCTGGAGGCACTCGGGTTCGTCAAGAAGGGCGAAGCCGGCCCGTTCATCGCCGCGGGCAACACCGAGCCTGGCGGTTCCCTCCCGCTGAACACCAACGGCGGCGGCCTGTCCTACACCCACACCGGGATGTACGGCATGTTCGCCATCCAGGAAGGCGTCCGCCAGATCCGCGGTGAGGCGGCCGCCCAGGTCGACAACCCGGAGATCAGCGTGATCCTCGGCAACGGCGGCATGTTCGCCACCTGCGGCGTGCTGGTCCTGGGCAAGAGCCCGAGGTAGGCCGCGCGGCCGCTGGCCGGCTGCGGGCGCATGGTCGGGTTGGCCACGGCCGCGGTGGTCACGAAGCCCACTGGTCCCCGCAGGTCGTGCAGCACGCACTGCCCGGCGGCGACACCGTGCTCGCTGAGGTGCCCGGCGGGTTGTATCCCGACGTGCTCGCCCGCCGGCTCGCGGCCCAGGTAGACGGTGTAGTCGGCGTTGATGAAGCTCAAGCCCGCGGCCGAGTAGTTGGACACCGGGCTGGCCAGGTCGGCCGCCATCGCCACCCGCACCAGCGGGGTCAGCGGCTCGCCGCTCACCAGCGGATGAGTATCCCGGATCCACAGACCCGCGGTCATCGAGCCGGCCTCATCCTCCGGGCCGGCCGTGTTGCCCGGGCTGCCCGGGCTAGACGTGTTGCCCGGGCTGGGGGCGTCGACGCGCCACGTCTCCCAGGCCGGGGTCCAGCGCCGGCCCGCGGTCGGCGGCGGCGGCGGGCCCAGCCGCAGCGGCGTCGGCATGTCCCAGGCGGGCGGCGGGCGGAAGGGGCCGGCCGGCTGCTGCGACCGGCGCAGCAGCAGGATCTTGCCCTGGCCGACCGGGCTGCCGTCCTGCTCGATGGTGACCTCGAGCACGGCGATCCGCCTGCCCGCGCGGATCGGCCGCGTACTCACCCGGACCGGCGCCAGCGGCGCCGCGCGGAACAGGTCGACGGTCAGCCGGCTGCAGGTCAGCTCCGGGTCCGCGACACGCGCCAGCTCGGCCGCCCGCGCCGTCAGTCCGCCGATGAGCCGTCCGTGCAGCGGAAGAATCCCTCTTCAGTCACCCGAAGGATCTTAGGCATCCAGCGACATCCGTCTCAAGGTCCGCGGTCAGGCAGTCGCCAACCCCGGCAACGGCGCGACTTCCCATTAGTTCGGACCATGTCGGCGACTTCCCATCAGTTCGGTCGCTTTTGCGCCCGAATTGTCGGATTTATGCCCGCCGAACTGATGGGGAGTCGAGGGGTGGGCGGCAGAGAGGGTCATTCAGAAGCGGCCGCTCGCGGTGTTAAGGGCCGCCCGGTTCCCCGGCTTCTCCGTTTCGTGACCCCGTCTTTAGATTTTCTATAGGATTAGGGTGCGACCAGTGTTGCGCATGTTGCGTACCGGCTCCGGGCGCGTACCGATCCCCCATCGAACGAAGGCCTGCCGTACCTTGAGCGCGCAACCAGGTGAACTGCCGCACGGTCAGCAGGCCTCGGCCGGCGACGCCGGAGACGCCGCAGGCACGCCCAGGGCTAGCGCGACGGGCCCGCAGCCGGGGAACGCGGCGCGGCGGCCTGAACGCGAGCGCGGGTTCCGGCCGGATATCCAGGGGATGCGGGCGCTAGCGGTGGGCCTGGTGGTCATCTACCACCTGTACCCGGCGCTGCTGCCCGGCGGGTTTGCCGGGGTGGACGTCTTCTTTGTCATCTCCGGCTTCCTGATCACCGGCCACCTGCTGCGCGAGTACCGCAGGACCGGCAGCATCGCCCTGCTCGACTTCTGGGGGCGGCGGGCCAAGCGGCTCATGCCGGCCGCGGTCCTGGTGCTGACCGTGACCGGGATCGCCTCCCGCTTCCTGCTGCCCGCGACCCGGCTGGCGGACACCGCGGCCCAGATCAGGGCGAGCGCGCTCTACTTCCAGAACTGGCAGCTGGCCGGCAACGCGGTCAGCTACCTCAAGTCGGACAGCGCGGCCACCCCGGTGCAGCACTTCTGGTCGCTCTCGGTGGAGGAACAGTTTTACCTCGGCTGGCCGCTCCTGTTCCTGCTCGCGGCGCTGGCGGCGGGCACCGCGCGGCGGCGGGGCAGCCAGGCGAGCACGGGCCAGGCCGGCGGACCCCAGGCCGGCGGACCCCAGGCCGAGGGATTTCGGTCGGCCGGGAGCCGGGCCGCGGAAACTCAGCGGATCCGGCGGGGCCGCGGGCACCGGGTGGTCTTCCTGCTGGCGGCGGCGGTGGTCTCGGGGTCGCTCTGGTACTCGGTGTACGACACCCGGGTCAACCCCTCCGGCGCCTACTTCGTGACCACCACCCGGATCTGGGAGCTCGGGCTTGGCGGACTGCTGGCGCTGCTCCCGGAACCGGTCTTCCAGCGTCTGGGCCGGCTCGGCCTGCTCGGCTGGGCTGGACTCGGACTGGTGGTCGCGTCGGCGTTCGGGCTGAACGGCACGGCCGCCTTCCCGGGGATCCTGGCCCTGGCGCCGGCCGGCG
Source organism: Trebonia sp. (assembly GCA_036406335.1). Taxonomy (GTDB): domain Bacteria; phylum Actinomycetota; class Actinomycetes; order Streptosporangiales; family Streptosporangiaceae; genus Trebonia. The sequence goes on along the minus strand of DASWUW010001237.1, from coordinate 7,300 downwards.
GCGCCACGGCGCTGATCCTCGGCGGCTCGGCGGCCGGACGCTTCGGCCCGCACCGGCTGACATCGCTGCGGCCGCTGGTATTCACCGGCGGGATCTCTTACTCGCTGTACCTGTGGCACTGGCCGGTGATCGTCTTGTGGGCCGCCGGGTCCGGGCATCCGGTCAGCGCGATTTCCGGTCCGGTCATCGCCGCGGTGTCGGTCTTGCTGGCCTGGCTGACCAAGGTCTGGGTGGAGGACCGGGTGCGGACGGCGCCGCTCCTGTCCGGGCACGCCTGGCGGTCGGTGTCGGTGGCGCTGGGGGCCGCTGTCCCGGTTGCCCTGGCGTCGGTTTTCATCCTCACCCGGCCCGGCCCGGTCACCGGCAACCTAGGGCCGGACTACCCGGGCGCGGCCGCCCTGGCCAGCGAGGCGAGCAAGGTCGAGCCCGCCCCCGAGATGCCCACGCCGACCACCATCAGGCTGCCCGAGTACTGGCAGCAGGGCTGCCTGGCCGCGGAGAGCGCGTCTGTGCCCACCCAGTGCGTCTACGGGGACACGTCGCACCCGGTGCTGACCGTCGCCCTGGTGGGCGACTCCATCGCCGGCAACTGGTTCACCCCGCTGGAGCAGATCGCGCGGCAGCGGCACTGGAAGCTGGTCACCGACCTGCACTCGGTCTGCCCGCTCAGCGCCACCATGATGATCGAGCCGAAAACCGGCGGCCCCTACACCGCCTGCCATACCTGGGGGGCGGCGGTGGTGCACGACCTGGTCCGGACGATCAAGCCGGACGTGGTGATCACCAGCAGCTACGAAGGCCTGGCCACCACCGGGTACCCGGCGGGCGGGGCCGCCGCGCAGGAAGATATCGGGGACGGGATGGCCGCCTACTGGAAGCAGCTTGGCGACCACGGCATCCCGGTGGTGGCGATCAAGGAGTCCCCCGACGTAGGGATCAACATCCCGGACTGCATCGCCAGGAACCCGGCCTCGCCGCAGACGTGCACCATTCCCACCGCCCGGGCGGTCAGGCCAGACGTACCCACCGTCTACGCCACCCGGGCCGCGGCCGGGTCGGTCCCGCTGATCGACATGAACCGGCTGATCTGCGGGCCGGTCAGCTGCCTCCCGGTGGTCGGCAACGTGCTCGTTTACCAGGACGATCACCACCTGACGAGCAACTACGCGCTGACCACGGCTCCCTACCTGGAGGCCCGCCTGCTAAAGGCGAGCAGGGTGTTCGCCGGGTCGTGAGCGCGGATCCGTTCCTTGTGAAGGTCCGCACAAGCAGCACCCCAAGGTGACGTCAATGTCATGGAAATCACGTAGTGGCTGGTCACGCCGGTTGGCCTAGACCAAAGCGCGCTCTCTGCCCCGCGACCTTGGCGGACTCCCGCCGGGCATGTCATAAACACTCTCCGTTACCGATGATGCGATGAGCGTGATGGGCCTCTCAGTGCAAGAGCGGCGATTCTCCTGTCAAGATGAATAAATCGCCAACTTCTCAAGCGCGGAGCTTGACGTACCGAAGGGACCAAGTACGTGGCCGATGTTGATGCCATCCTGGAAGCTGCCCATCTTAAAAACGATCACGTGCGCGAGTACGTGCGCTACTGGGCCGGGGTCACTGGCGCGAACAACATCGAGGTCGTGGGGGTCGAGGACGACGACCGGCTCATCCAGGAGGCCCTGGAAGCGGGCGAGATCCTCCCCGCGGGCAAGGGCCTGTACTACTCACGGAGCTACTACAAGGACACCGCGCGCTCCGAGGAGCGCACCATCGTCGCCACGAGCAACCCGGCGGACAAGGGCGTCTACAACAACTGGTACCCCGCCGACGAGATGAAGGCCAAGCTCACCGGGCTGATGACCGGGGCGTCGGCGGGCAAGACGATGTACGTGATTCCCTACCTGATGTCGGCCCCGGGGTCTCCGCTGGAGAAGTACGCCGCCGGGGTGGAACTCACCGACAACCGTACGGTCGTGCTGCACATGAACCGGATGGCCCGGGTGGGCGTCGAGTTCATCAACAACCTGGCCGACCCGGACAGCTTCGTGCGCGCCGTGCACGTGACCGGCGACCTGGAGAACCTCGGCCAGGGCACCCCGGAGGACAAGCGGTACTTCGTCACCGTGGCCGACGAGCGCACCATCCTGCACTTCGGCTCCTCCTACGGCGGCAACGCGCTGCTGGGCAAGATCGCGCACGGCCTGCGCCAGGCCGCCTACGACGGCTGGGCGTCGGGCAAGTTCCTCTCCGAGCAGTTCATGCTGCTCGGCATCACCGACAAGGTGACCGGCAAGAAGTGGCACATCGCAGGCGGCTTCCCCAGCGCTTCGGGTAAGACCAACCTGGCGATGACGCTGTCCCCGGACGCGCTCGGCGACCGCTACCACGTCGAGTTCTACGGCGACGACATCGCCTGGATGTGGGCCGGCGAGGACGGGCGCCTGTACGGGATGAACCCCGAGTTCGGCGTGTTCGGCGTGGCCAAGGACACCAACGAGAAGACCAACCCGACCGCGATCGACGCCATCGCGCCGGGCACCAAGACCATCTTCACCAACATCGCCTACAACGAGAAGACCCAGGACGTCTGGTTCGAGGGACGCACGGTCGACCCGCCGGCCGACCTCGACGGATGGCTGGACTGGAAGGGCCACCCGGTCGCGGGCCGCTCCGAGGTGGAGAGAAACGACCCCTGGGCCCACCCGAACAGCCGGTTCACCACCACCCTGGCCAACGTGCCCAATGTGGCGGACGACTACGGCAACCCGGCCGGCGTGCCGATCGACGGCATCATCTTCGGCGGCCGCACCCGGGATCGCGAGCCGCTGATCCGGGCCATCACCGACGTCGCGGAGGGCGTCTACGACGGTCTCACGCTGGGCGCCGAGGCGACCTTCGCCGCCGACGGCCTCGACGGGCAGCTCCGCTACGACCCGATGTCCATGCGCCCGTTCATGTCCTACCCGGAGGGCCCGTACGCCGCCCACTGGCTCGGCATCATCGGGGCGTGCACCGACAAGCCGATCTTCGCGCACGTCAACTGGTTCCAGCGAGACGCCGAAGACGGGCACTTCCTCTGGCCCGGCTACCGGGACAACCTACGCGCCCTGCTGTGGCTGATGCAGCTGCGCGACGGCGAGGTCTCCGGTGTGCAGACCCCGGTCGGCATCCTGCCGACCGAGGAAGAGCTCAGCACCGTCGGCCTGGAGATCACCCCGGCCGACCTGGACACGCTGCTCAGCATCGACACCGAGCGCTGGCAGCAGGAGATCGGCTTCCGCCAGGCCCACCTGGAGCAGTTCGCCGGGCTCCCGGAGGAGATCTGGACCGCCCACCGCCGCGTCGCCGCGGCGCTGGAGGCACTGGGCGAGACCGGCGAGGAGTAGCGGCCGGCAGCAGCGGTTAGCGGCGCGGCGGGGCGACTGAGTTCCGGGTTACCAGGGTGGGGGTGAGGACGCGGCGGGCGCCTAGCCGCTGGCCGCTGGTGATCTGGGTCAGCAGCATGTCGATACTGGCCGCGGCGACCGCGTCGAAGTCGGGGCGGACGGTGCTCAGCGGCGGGATGTAGTAGGCGGCCTCGGGCACGTCGTCAAAGCCGACCACGCTGACGTCGGCCGGGACCTTGCGGCCGCGCTCGTTCAGCGCGCGCAGGACGCCGAGGGCCAGGTGGTCGTTGGCCGCGAAAACCGCGGTGACGTCGCTCATCCGGGCCAGGATCTGGCCGTTGCGATAGCCGGAGGCGGCCTGCCAGTCGGCCGACATGAGCGGGGGAATCTCCGCGCCCGCCTCGATCAGCGCACGCCGCCAGCCGATGACCCGGCCGCGGGCGTCGAACCAGTCCTCCGGACCGGACACGTGCCAGACGGTGGCGTGCCCGGCCTCCAGCAGGTGCTGCGTCGCGATGTAGGCGCCCGCCTCCTGGTCCACGCTCACCAGCCCGGTCGGCCGGGCCGGGTCGCCGTTGATGCTGACCAGCGGAATCTCCTCGGGGAGGGCGTCCAGCGCGTCGTTGGTCGACTCCACCTCGGCGATGACCACCAGGCCCGCGACCCGCTGGTCGAGGTGACGGCTGAGGGCTTCGGCGATCGCGCGCCGGTCCAGCGTGCGGACGCACTCCACGTTGAGGGTGAAGCCGCGCCGGACCGCCTCCTCGGCCAGCGCGCTGAGCGTCGCGGCCGGCCCGAACATCGTCGTCGACCGCGTCACCACCCCGATGACGTGGGAAGTCCCGGTCACCAGAAGGCGGGCCGCCTTGTTGGGGCGGTAGCCGAGTTCGCTGATGGCGGCCTGCACCCGCAGCCGGGTCTGCTCCCGCACGTTGGGATGATCATTCAGCACCCGGGAGACGGTCTGATGGGAGACGCCCGCCAGCTTGGCAACGTCGGTCATGGCCGGCTCGCGGGAGGGTCTGGCCACGTATTTCCCCAAATAAATATCGAGTCGGCGCCGGTCGCTGCGACATCACTTTACCTTGGGCGCTTATCGATGCAGTACGGCGCCATTGTTACCAGGGCTAACGGTTCGGGATAGTTGGCCAGCGGTTCGGGACAGCTAGATTGTGAGCGCTAACAGATTCTCCTGTCAACGGGCCGACCGCTCTACTCTGTCCACCTCCGGCAAAGTCACAGCTCAGAAGAGCATGTGGAAAAAGCGTGGTGCCGGCCGCTAGCGGCACAACCCGGGGTAACGAGATGACAGCGAGGACTTGACACCCAGATTGCGCACGTTAACAATCGACCCCAGACGTATGTGGCAGCGCGGCCGGATAGCTGGTGCCGGGCCGGGGCTCCGGCGGGCGCCGGCTGGCCGCCGGAGCCGTCTAGGGAGACGACGTGACAGCGGACAGCACCGCCAGCCAGCCTCCGGGCTCCTTCCCGGTTAGCCCGGCCGGGCGGCCTCCCGGATCCGAAGGTAGCGGGGCGCTCGTGGTCGGGGTGGACTTCGGCACGCTCTCGGCCCGGGCCGTGGTGGTAAGGGCCAGCGACGGCGCCGAGCTCGGCACCGGGCTCGGCGAGTACGCCCACGGGTCGATCGAGCGCCGGCTGCCGTCCTCCGGGCAGGCGCTGCCCCCGGACTGGGCCCTGCAGGATCCGGCGGACTGGCGGACCGCGCTCGGCACCGCGGTCCGCGCGGCGCTGCAGGACGCCGGGGCGGACCCGTCCGCGGTGGCCGGCATCGGGACCGACTTCACCGCCTGCACCGTCCTGCCGGTGCTGAGCGACGGCACGCCGCTCTGCGAGGTCCCCGAACTCCGCGCCCGCCCGCACGCCTGGCCCAAGCTGTGGAAACACCACGCGGCGCAGCCGCAGGCCGACCGGATCAACGACCTGGCCCACGCGCGGCAGGAGAAGTGGATCGGCCGGTACGGCGGCCGGATCTCCTCAGAATGGGAATTCGCCAAGGCCCTGCAGGTCCTGGAGGAGGACCCGGAGACCTACCAGCGGACGCAGCGCTGGATCGAGGCGGCCGACTGGATCATCTGGCAGCTCTGCGGGCGCGAGACCCGCAACGCCTGCACGGCCGGCTACAAGGGGATCTACCAGGACGGCCAGTACCCGTCGGCGGACTACCTGCGGGCACTCCACCCGGAGTTCGCCGACTTCGCGCAGACCCGGCTGGCCGGCGTGCCGCTGTCCGCGCTCGGCAGCCGGGTCGGCACCCTCAGCGCCGCCGGGGCCGAGCTCACCGGGCTGCCGGCGGGCATCGCGGTCGCCGCCGGGAACGTCGACGCGCACGTCACCGCGTCCGCTGCCCAGGCCATCGCGCCCGGGCAGCTGCTCGCGATCATGGGCACCTCCACCTGCCACGTGGTAAACAGCGACCACCTGGCCGAGGTGCCGGGCATCTGCGGGGTGGTAGACGGCGGCATCATCGAGGGAAAATTCGGTTACGAGGCCGGACAGAGCGCAGTCGGCGACATCTTCGCCTGGTGGACCGGCCTCGGCGTCCCCGAAAGCTACCTCGAGGAAGCCGCCGAGCAGGGCCTGAGCCTGCACGAGTACCTGTCGGCCAAGTGCGCGGGCCAGCCTGTCGGCGCACACGGCCTCGTCGCCCTCGACTGGATGGGCGGCAACCGGTCGGTCCTGGTCGACCACCACCTGTCGGGGGTCATCGCCGGCCTCACCCTCACCACCGCTCCGGAGGAGGTGTACCTGGCCCTGCTCGAGGCCACGGCCTACGGGACCCGGGTCATCATCGAGGCGTTCGACGCCGCCGGGGTGCCGGTCACCGAGTTCATCGTGGCCGGCGGCCTCAAGCGCAACCGGCTGCTGATGCAGATCTACGCGGACGTGCTGCGCCGCCCGGTGTCGGTCGCCCGCTCGGACCAGGCGCCGGCGGTGGGGTCGGCCATCCACGCCGCGGTCGCGGCCGGGCTGCACCCCGACGTGGCCGCCGCCTCCGCGGTCATGGGCCGGCTGGAACGCGCGGCCTACCAGCCGCAGGCGGCCCGGTCCGACGTCTACGACGAGCTCTACGCCGAGTACCGCACCCTGCACGACTACTTCTCCGGCAGGCCGGAATGGGCGGGCAACGGCGTACTGCACCGCCTCCGCAACCGCAGGAACGGAGGATGAGGATGAGCCCGCTCCCCGACACTGTCCAGGCACTGCGCGAGCAGGTCAGCGCGCTGCACGCCGAGCTGGTGAGGTACGGGCTGGTGGTGTGGACCGCGGGCAACGTATCGGGCCGCGTCCCCGGTCACGACCTGATGGTGATCAAACCCAGCGGTGTCTCCTACGACGAGCTCACCCCGGACAAGATGATCGTCTGCGACCTGGACGGCAACATAGTGGCAGGCGATCTCGCCCCCTCCAGCGATACCGCCGCCCATGCCTACGTCTACCGGCACATGCCGGAGGTGGGCGGCGTCGTGCACACGCACTCCACCTACGCCTGCGCCTGGGCCGCCCGCGGCGAGCCGGTGCCCTGCGTGCTCACCGCGATGGCGGACGAGTTCGGCGGGGAGATCCCGGTGGGCCCGTTCGCGCTGATCGGAGACGACTCCATCGGCCGGGGCATCGTGGAGACGCTGGCCGGCCACCGCTCGGCGGCCGTGCTGATGCGCAGCCACGGGGTGTTCACCGTGGGCCAGGATGCCCGGGCCGCGGTCAAGGCGGCGGTGATGTGCGAGGACGTCGCCCGCAGCGTCCACCTCGCCCGCCAGCTGGGCGAGCCGCTGCCTATCCCCCGGGCCGATATCGACCGCCTCTACGACCGCTACCAGAACGTCTACGGCCAACGTTGAACGGAGCCCCGGAAACCTCATGAGCACCTCTCCCCTGCGCGAGATCTGGTTTGTCACCGGCAG
>DASWUW010001236.1:0-1725 GCA_036406335.1 Trebonia sp. | reverse complement strand
GGCAAGGAGGCTTGCGATCATGCTCATGCGTACCGATCCGTTCCGCGAGCTGGACCGGCTGACCCAGCAGGTGCTCGGCACCGCTGCCCGGCCGGCGGCGATGCCGATGGACGCCTACCGCAAGGGCGACGACTTCTACATTCACCTCGACCTGCCCGGCATCCGGGCGGACTCCATCACGCTGACCGTCGAGCAGAACGTCCTGACCGTCCGGGCCGACCGCACGCCGACCGAGGACCGGGACATTCAGCTGCTTATCGCCGAACGGCCGTACGGCACCTTCAGCCGGCAGGTCTTCCTCGGCGAGACCCTCGACGCCGAGAACGTCAGCGCCGATTACGCGGCCGGCGTGCTCACGCTCACCATCCCGGTCCGCGAGGCCGCCAAGCCCCGCAGCATACAGGTCACCAGCAGTGACGAGCGGCAGGCAGTCGCCAGCTAGCCCCGGGCCTGGCCCGCTGGGGACCTCTCTCACGGAGTAGAAAATCTGTTGTGACTGGAGTAGACATTCGCTTCTAGATTGAGTAGTGTTCTTTCTGTCCACGAAAGAGAGAACATCATAAAGGCGTGGCAGGTGATGAACTGCCCGCGGATGATGAGCAGGACCGGTCAGATGTGCCGGGGCCGATCAAGGTAAGGGGTCCCGGGGCGGTGGCCGCGAAGCGGTACGCAAGACAGCAAGACAGTCAGAAACCCGAGGAGAAGGGGAGGGTTTGCCCGCCGTCTGATCGCCCGCCGGCCGAAGCACGCCGCACGGGTGCCGCAGTTCCATCAGTAAGGAAGGTGGTCTTCGGTCACGTACATACGATCCTCGTACCGCCCGTCCTCACGGACGGCTCGTGCGGAAAAGGCAAGCCGGCGAAGCTGCCGGTAGATGGCCGTTGAACTCAAGAACCCTGGGCCCCGGTGCTACGGCACCGGGGCCCTCTTAATGCGGGAGAAACCTCCTCCCGGCTCACCCGGAGACAGCACCGCCGGGTGGTTAGCAGCTTCTACGGCGAGCCGGCCCTGACCGACGGGGCGGCGGTGGCCGTGGCCGGCGGCACCGGGGCGTCGATGACCAGGATCAGGTGGCCCGTTTCGGTCTGCGCGGGCGATTCGGTGTCGCTGACGCTGACCGTGACCGGGAAGTCTCCGGTCACGGCGGGCGTGCCCGCGATGACGAGGGTGCCGCCGCGCGGGGTGGCCGTCATCCCGCGCGGCAGCCCGCTCACCCGGCCCCACCTGACGCTGCCGTTACCGCCGCTGGCGGAGAGCGAGGCGGAGTAAGGCGCGCCGCGCGTTGCGGTGCCCAGGCCGCCGCTGACCTGCAGCGGCGGGTCAGTCACGGTGAGGGTGAGGCGAGCGGTTCCGGCGTCGGGCGGGCGGGCGGTGTCGTGAACCGTTACCTCGGCGGTGAAGGTGCCCGCCGTCTGCGGCGATCCGCTGACGGTGAGGGCTGGCCCGCCCGGGCTGGCGGTCAGCCCGGGCGGCAGCCCGGTTACGTCCCAGGTGTAGCCGCCGCTGCCGCCGGACACGGTCACCGTGCCCGAGTAGCCCGCGCCGACCTGCGCGCTGGCCGGGGCGTCGCTGGTCACGGTCAGCGGCCGGCCGCAGGCCAGGGTGAACGCAGCGGTACTGGAGGACACCGCCCCGGGACCGGTGATCACCAGTGTGCCCGACCCGGACCCGCTGCCGGCCGCGGGCCGGTAGGAGGTGCTGACCGTCTTGGTGCCGGCCGCGGCG
>DASWUW010001235.1:0-1583 GCA_036406335.1 Trebonia sp. | reverse complement strand
GTCGACGACCGTCGCGGCCTCGCTGTGGTTCGCGAACGCCAACCGCGCCCTGAGCAGCCACTCGACGGCGGGACTCTACGCCTTCTACTTCCTGGTCGGGACGATCGGCACCGGGGTGCTCGCCGGCCTGGAACAGGAGATGACGCGCACCGTCGCGCGGACCCACGCCTCCGGGCGTCCGGTCGGGGCGGCGGTTCGCGGCCAGCTGCGGCAGGCCGCCGGGCTGGCGGCGGTGACGGTCGTGATCCTGGGCGCCGTCTCGCCCTTCCTGGTCTCGCACTGGTTCGGCGGGGACTGGACGCTGGGGCTGGCGCTGCTGGCCGGGCTGGCCGCGACGTGGGCGTCGTTCCTGGTGCGGGGGGTGCTGGCCGGCTGCCAGGACTTCCGCTTCTACAGCCTGACGCTGGTGGTGCAGGGCGCGGCCACGCTGATCCCGAGCGTGGTGCTGACGCTGGCCGACGGCGGGTACTCCCGGCCGGTCGGCGCCGCGCACCAGACCGGCGGCGGGGCCGGGCCGATGCTCGGGTATGCCTTCATCTTCGCGCTGGCTCCGCTGTTCGCCGCGCTGAGCGGACTGGTTTCACCGGTCCTGCGGCGGTCGTGGCGGGCGACCGGTGCGGCGGCCGTCGATTCCCCAGTCGCCGGTGATTCGCTGGCCACGATCGGTTCCCCGGCTCAGACGCTGCTCGCCGATGAGATCGTCGCGGCGGGCGACGGCGCCGAGACCTCGCCGACTACCGTTCTCCCCGAGGCCGACGAGGAACCCGGCGGCAGCCCCCGCGAGAAGCTGATCCTTCTCACCCTCGCGACCCTGATCAGCCAGCTCCTGATCAACGCGGTGCCGCTGATCATCGGCCAGCGGCTGGCCGGAGGCGACACGCACAGCGTCGACCTCGGCAAGTCCCTGAACTCGTCGATGGGCCTGTCCCGGCTGGCCTTGCTGTGCCTGTTCCCGTTGCAGGCGCCGCTGCTCCCGCTGCTTGCGGCAGCCGCTGTGCGCGGCGACTTCCGGGAGGTCCGGCGCAAGACCGGCTTCCTGATCGGGGCCTGCCTGGCGGCCGGCGCCCTGGGCGTCGTCGCGGTGGTCGCGGCCGGTCCGTGGCTGTTGAAGGTCTACCTGCACACTCCGGCGTCGCTGTCCCGTCCGTTCCTGTCCGCCCTGGCGCTGAGCACCGCGTTCCTCATGACCGCCTTCGTGCTGCAGTCCGCGCAGGTCGCGCTGAACCGGCACCGCGTGGTCTTCGCCTCGTGGCTGGCCGGACTGGCCGCGATGGCGGCGGTCTTCGCGCTGCCGCTGTCGCCGCTCGGGGCGGCGGCGTGGGCCGGGATCCTGGGGCCGCTCGTGGTGACCGCGATCGCGGCCGCCGATGTGATGTTCGTGACGCGGTCGCCGCGGACGGTGACCGCGGCCGCCGCCGGAGCGGTCGACGCCGTTCCGGCCCCGGTCGGGGCGGCGCCGGCGGGGGACGGCCCGGGTTCCGGGCAAAGCGCTCCTGTCGCGGAAGGAGTGCGCCGATGAGCGCTATGCCCTGGCGGGATGGTCCACGGAGCCCCGATCCCGGAATGGAACCGGATAGACTGCC
>DASWUW010001234.1:0-4351 GCA_036406335.1 Trebonia sp. | reverse complement strand
CTGACCGCGCGCAGTCCCTTGACGATGGCGTGGATGCCGTTGGCGGTGCAGAAGTCGACCAGCAGGCCGTGGAACCGCGCGACCCGGACGTTCCCGTAACCCTTGGTGACCTCACCGAGCATGTCGACCCGCTCGTCCACGGTGAACAGGGATTTCTTGGTGATGTTGATCAGCACGGCGACGCAGACCTCGTCGTGCAGGCCGGCCGCCCGGCTGATCACGTCCAGGTGACCGTTGGTTACCGGGTCGAACGAACCAGGGCATACCACTCGCGCCACGCGGAATCACTCCTCCGGCGCCCGCTCCGCGCCGTCGCCGTACCAGCCGAACCAGAAGGTGGCCTCACCGTACCGGCGCGACTTGGCCCCGGCATAGCCGGGGGGCCAGTCAAACGGCCCGGACCGGGTGGCGCGCTCCACCACCACGAGCGCGCCGTCCGCCAGCCAGCCGTCACGCAGCAGGCCGAGCACGACGGTCACCGCTTCTTCCGGCGCCGCGTAGGGCGGGTCGGCGAATACCAGGTCGTAGCGCCGGCCGTCCGGCGGCCGGCTCAGCCGCCGCTCAGCCCGGTCGGCGGCCACGGCCGCGCCCGGCAGGGCCACCACAGCGGCGTTCGCCCTGATCACGGCGGCCGCGCGGGCATCCGACTCCACGAGCAGCACGCTGGCCGCGCCGCGGGACAGGGCCTCCAGCCCCACCGCTCCCGAGCCCGCGTACAGGTCGAGCACGTGCAGGCCGCGGAAGTCGCCGAACTCGGACTGCAGCGAGGCGAACAGGCCCTCCCGGGCCCGGTCGCTGGTCGGCCGGGTGCCGTTGCCGGGCGGGACGCGCAGCCTGCGCCCGCCTGCCGTCCCGGCGATGACCCTGGTCACGGCTACGCCTTGTCGAGGAACTCGGCGCGGCGGTCACCCAGGAAGTCGTCGATCGCGTCCTTCAGGGCCGGCTGGCCGACCAGGGCGGGGTCGGCGTCCACCAGCGCGGCCGCCTCCGCCCGGGCCGCCACGATCAGGTCCTCGTCGTCCAGCAGCCGCAGCAGCTTGAGGCTGCTGCGGCGGCCCGCCTGAGCCGAGCCGAGGACGTCCCCCTCGCGTCGCTGCTGCAGGTCGAGCCGGGAAAGCTGAAAGCCGTCCCCGGTCTCCGCGACCGCGTCCAGCCGTTCCCGGGCCGGGCTGGCCGGCGGGGCCTCGCTCACCAGCAGGCACAGGCCGGGGTTGCGGCCCCGGCCCACCCGGCCGCGCAGCTGGTGCAGCTGGGAGACGCCGAACCGCTCGGCGTCCATAATCACCATCACGGTCGCGTTGGGCACGTCCACGCCCACCTCGATCACCGTGGTGGAAACCAGCACATCGGTCTCCCCGGCGGCGAACGCGGTCATCGCCTGGTCCTTCTCCTCCGGGGGAAGCCGCCCGTGCATGACGCCGACCCGCAGCCCGGCCAGCGGCCCGCCGGCGAGCTCGGGGGCCACGTCGAGGACGGCGAGCGGGGGGCGGCGGGCGTCCTCGCCTTCGACGGGCGGCTTCTCCTCCGCGGTCCCGTCGCCGTCATCGTCGGCGTCGCCGATGCGCGGGCAGACCACGTAGGCCTGACGGCCCGCGGCCACCTCCTCGCGGATCCGCTGCCAGGCCCGGTCCAGGTAGTGCGGACGTTCCGCGGCGGGCACCACGTGGGTGGCGATCGGCGAGCGGCCCGCCGGCAGCTCGGACAGCGTCGAGATTTCCAGGTCGCCGAACACCGTCATCGCCACCGTGCGCGGGATCGGCGTCGCGGTCATCACCAGCACGTGCGGCCGGGAGCCGACGGCCTTCTCCCGCAGCGCGTCCCGCTGCTCCACGCCGAACCGGTGCTGCTCGTCGATGACCACCAGCCCGAGATCGGCAAACTGCACCTGGTCTTCGAGCAGCGCGTGGGTGCCGATGAGGATGCCGGCGTCACCGGTGAACACGTCGCTCAGCGTGCTCCGGCGGGCCCGGGCGCCGGTCGAGCCGGTGAGCAGGGCCACCCTGGTCGCCTGCTCGCCGAGCAGCGCGGTGATCGACCGGTAGTGCTGCTGGGCCAGCACCTCGGTCGGCGCCAGCAGCGCGGCCTGGCCGCCCGCGTCTACCACCTGGAGCATGGCCCGCACCGCGACCACGGTCTTGCCCGAGCCGACCTCACCCTGAAGCAGGCGGTTCATCGGGTAGGCGCACGACAGGTCGCGGGCCACCACCGCCCCGACCGACACCTGCCCCTCGGTAAGCGCGAACGGCAGCCGCCGCTCGAACGCGGCGGCGATCCCGTCCTCGGCCGGCGGACGGGGCACCGCGGGCATCGCCGCGGCCGCGTGCCGCCGCTGGGCCAGCGCGGCCTGCATGGTGAAGGCCTCGTCCCACTTGAGCCGTTTGCGGGCACCGCGCAGGTCCTCGCGGTCGGTCGGGCGGTGGATGGCCCGCAGCGCCAGTTCCCGCGGCCACAGGTGATGCCGGGTGCGTACCGCGTCGGGCAGCGGGTCCGGGCCCGCGTCGAGGGTGTCGAGGACGGCGGCGATGTGCCGGGAGATCATCCACGAGGTCAGCTTGGCACTCGCCGGGTAGACCGGGATCAGCTCGGAGGCGAACTCCTCGGCCAGCTCGGTGGTGATCCGGTCGTCGTCGGCGGAGACCGGCAGCAGCTCGTACTCCGGGTGGACGAGCTGGCGCCGGCCCCGGAAGCTGGAGACCGTGCCCGCGAACAGGGCCAGGGCCCCGGACGGGAGCTGCTTGGCGTGGAACCCGGCGCCCGCGAAAAACGTGAGCTGGAGCTTGCCCGTGCCGTCGGTGACGATCACTTCGAGCCGGGTGGCCGGGCCCCGCTTGCCCTGGGCCCGCGCCCGGGCGTAGAGCGCCCGGGCCTGCCCGGGCGGCAGCCCCTGGGCCCCGACGACGTTGGACATAGCGACCCGGGCGAGCACGGTCACGTGATCGCCCTCGCTGAGCGAGTCCAGCGGGGTCAGCTCGCCCCGGGTGTAGTAGCGGCGGGGGTAGTGGCGTAGCAGGTCACCGACCGTCCGCAGGCCAAGGACCTTCTCAAACGTATCGGCCGCTTTCTTGCCCAGGGCGGGGACCAGCGGATCGCGGAGCGTGACCACCACGCCAGCATAGAAGTGCGGGCCGACATTCCGGCACGGTTCGCGCGGGGGGCCGGGCTTCCGGTATGCTTCGCAGGCTGCCTTGGTTCCGTGCTGGCGTTTAGCTCGCCGCTCCGGCTTAGGCGCTGACAGACTCTCTCAATCCTATTAATGGAGGCAGCCGTGGCTTCTGTCTGCGACGTTTGCGGCAAGGGGCCGGGCTTCGGCAACAACGTGTCGCACTCGCACGTTCGTACTCGCCGTCGCTGGAACCCGAACATCCAGACCGTTCGCGCGGTCGTATCCGGGACGCCCAAGCGCCTGAACGTGTGTACCTCCTGCATCAAGGCGGGCAAGGTCACCCGCTAGGCGGTTTTGACGCGTGGTCATCTGACCCGTGGTCAGCGGAAGTGCTGCCAGCCGCCCGGACCCGGGTGCGGCGCCCCGTCGACGGTGACGCCGGCCCCTTCGCGGGCAGTCCCGATCACCTGCCAGCGGCTGGGCAGCACCGTGCCCGGAGGGAACGCCGCTACCAGGGAGTGATCTTCGCCGCCGGTCAGCATCCACTCCAGCGCGGTCACGCCGGGCAGGACGGCGGCGGCTTCGAGCAGCGCGGCGCCGGCCGTGAGCAGGCGGGTGCGGATATCGACCTGAACGCCGCTAGCCTCGGCTACGTGGCCGAGGTCGGCCAGCAGCCCGTCGCTGACGTCGATCATCGCGGTCGCGCCGAGCTGAGCCGCCTGCGGGCCAGCCTCGTAGGGCGGAGCCGGACGCAGGTGGGCCGCCACCAGCCCGGCCAGCGGGTCGGTCAGGGCCCCGCCGGCCGCGGAGAGCAGGGCCAGGCCGGCGGCCGAGCGGCCGAGCGGGCCGGCTACGGCGATCAGGTCGCCGGGCCTGGCCCCGGAGCGCAGCACGGGGCGCCGGCCCGCCAGGTCGCCGAGCGCGGTCACCGACAGGGTGACGGAATCCGCCCGCGCCGTGTCGCCGCCGACAATCCCGGCGCCCGCCCGGGCCGCCTCGGACGCCAGCCCGGTGGCCAGGCCGGTGGCCCAGCGGGCGGGCAGCGTGCCCGGCGCGGCCAGCGCGACCAGCAGCGCCGTGTTCACCGCACCCATCGCCGCGATGTCGGCCAGGCTGCGCGCGGCGGCCTTGACGCCGACGTCGTGCGCCGTAGACCAGTCGCGGCGGAAGTGCCTGCCCTCGATCAGCAGGTCTACGGCGGCGACCACGCTGCCGGACGGCGCGCTGACCACGGCCGCGTCGTCCCCG
>DASWUW010001233.1:0-1833 GCA_036406335.1 Trebonia sp. | reverse complement strand
CTGGGTGATGAGCGGGACGGTGTCCGGCAGCGCGGGCACCGAGAAGTCCGGGTGGCCGAAGTCGAACGCCGCCGTCAGGTCTCCGGTAACCGACCGCCGCCAGCTGGTTACGTTCGGCACCTTGACTCCCGTCCAGGTTTCGAGGAAGCGGAGCATCGACGTGTGGTCGTAGCTGCTGGAGTCGACGAAGCCGCCGCGCGTCCAGGGCGAGCAGATGATCATCGGCACCCGCGGGCCGGGGCCGATCGGCAGCCCGCCGATGAACTCGTCGGCCACCGTCGCCTCCGGGGCGGCCGGGGGCACGTGGTCGAAGTAGCCGTCGTGCTCGTCGTAGGTGATGAACAGCGCGGTGCTCTCCCACAGGGCCTGGTTGCTCATCAGCGCCTCCAGCACGGTCCGCGTGTAGTGGGCGCCGTAGCTCGGGCTGGACGCCGGGTGCTCGGAGTACTCGTAGGGAGCGACGATCCAGGAGACCCGGGGGAGCTTGCCGCCGGCACAGTCGGCGATGAACTGCCCGAGGACGTGGTTGACGTGGTTCGGCCCGAGCGGGGTGCCCGCGCTCGGCTGCCACGGCTGCACCGCGCCCTGGACCGCGAGCTGCCGCCCGGCCTTCGTGGCCGCTTTCTCCGAGGTCTGGTACTGCTGGTAGAACCACAGCGGGTTGTCGCCGTAGTCGCCGACCCAGCCGTCGGCCCCGTCGCCGTCGCCCACCTCGCGGTTGGTGTACACCTGCCAGGAGATGCCCGCCTTGAGCAGCAGCTCCGGATAGGTGGTCACGTTGGCGAACTCCACCGTGTAGTCCGGCGGGTTGCCGGTCCAGCCGTGCGAGGTACCGGTCCAGAAGTACATGCGGTTCGGGCTGGTCGGCCCCAGGATCGACTGGTGGTAGCCGTCGCAGATGGTGAACGCGTCCGCCAGGGCGTAGTTGAACGGCAGGTCGGCGCGGGTGAAGTAGCCCATCGTCTGCTCGGTCTTGGCCGGGACCCAGTTGTTCCACAGTCCCCCGCTGCGCGCGGCGTGGTCGCCGGCCCAGCTGTGGTCGAGGTCGCCCGCGTTCTGGGCGTTTACCCTGGCCGAGTCCAGGTGAAAGGGCAGCAGGTACCCGTGGTCGGTGCGCGACCGGTCGGGCTGCTGGAGGACCGTGGTGCCGTCCTGGTACCTGAGCAGCTGCTGGTCGGCGAAGCCGCGGACACCGCGCAGGGTGCCGTAGTAGTGGTCGAAGGACCGGTTCTCCTGCATGAGGATCACCACGTGCTTGAGGTCGGCCATCGCCGGCGTGGTACTCGCCGCCGCCGTCTGCGGCTGGCCCGCGAGCTGGCTGGCCCCCACGCCGACCGCGGCGGCACCGGCCAGCGCACCGCCGGCCTGCAGGAACCGGCGGCGGCCGACAGTGGCCTGAAAGGGAGCCGGGGAACGGTAGTCGGTGCCGGGCACCGCGTCGCCGGAACGGCCGGCCGAGTCGTCTCTTCCCATGCTTCGCCAGTCCTCTCATCGCCCGCCAGGTAACAAGAGCGAGCAAAACGGCTCTACCAATCGCCTGGGCCGAGGTGAGAAAACGGCAGGGAGAACAGCCGGTGAAATCCCGTACCGGCCCGGCGGCGGCCGCACCGGCGAGGCGTCGGCCCGCAGCGCGCAATTCACCGGGTCCGGCCGCCGCCCGCTTAACTTAACAACAGTGGTGCAAAATGTGCTGAAGCTGCGGGAAGGCCGCCAGGCGCGGTTGCCCCGGCTGGCAGTTACGATTCGCGTCGGGAGAGAAGATGAGCAGCAGGCGGCGTCGGCTTGACCCGGTCGGGCCGTTTGGGAACCCGGACGGATCACGGGCCGATATTG
>DASWUW010001232.1:0-2727 GCA_036406335.1 Trebonia sp. | reverse complement strand
TTCCTGACCCAGGTCGCGGGCGTCCCGGAAATGCACGTGGTCGGCGTGGTCGATCTCGACGGGCCGAAGGCGCGGGCGGCGCTCGCCCGGGCCGGCTGGGCGGCCGAGCGCTACCAGGCGGGTTCGTTCCGCGAGGCGCTGCGGACCGGCGGCACCCATGTCGGCGACTCCGCCGACGACCTGATCGCGGTGCCCGGCCTGGAAGTGGTGCTGGAAGTCACCGGGAACCCGGTAGCCGGCGTGCGTCACGCCGAGCTCGCCATCGCGGCCGGCCGGCACGTCATCGTGGTCAACGTGGAGGCCGACTGCCTGGTCGGCCCGGTGCTGGCGGAGCAGGCACGGGCCGCCGGAGTGGTGTACTCCATGGCCTACGGCGACCAGCCGGCGCTGATCAGCGAGCTGGTCGACTGGTGCCGGACCACCGGCTTCGACGTGGTCGCCGCGGGCAAGGGCACCAAGTACCTGCCGGAGTACGTCACCTCGACGCCCGACACGGTGTGGGACTACTACGGCTTCACCCCGCAGCAGCTGGCCGGCGGCGACTTCAACGCCAAGATGTTCAACTCCTTCCCCGACGGACGACCTGGCCACCGCGCTCCGGCCGCGGGCGGCGGGCGGCGAACTCAGCCGGACCGGGACGGCGGAAGTGATCTCCAGCCTGCACCGTGACGGCCGCCCGCTCCAGCGAGACCTGCGCTGGGGCGTATACGTCACCTTTGCCGCGCGCACCGACTACGCGGCCCGCTGTTTCGCCGAGTACGGGCTGCCTACCGACCCCAGCGGGCGTTACGGCGCGCTGTACCGGCCTTATCACCTCATCGGGCTCGAGCTGGGGATCAGCGTCGCCTCGGCCGCCGTCCGGGGCGAGGCGACCGGAAGCGCCCGGTCCTTCCAGGGCGACGCGGTCTCGGTGGCCAGACGCGACCTGCGGGCGGGCGAGGTACTCGACGGCGAGGGCGGCTACACCGTCCGCGGGGTACTCGCGCCCGCCGCCGGGTCACTGGCCCGCCGGGCCCTGCCGATCGGCCTGGCGGCCGGCGTCGCGCTGCTTCGCGGCGTCGCGGCGGGGACGGTGCTGACCTACGACGACGTCACGGTGGACGAGAACGCCGCCGCGGTCCGGCTGCGCCGCCGGCTGGAGAACACGGCCCGGGTCAGGTGATCGCGTCGGTGCCGAATTCCATCACCGAGCGGGCGGCCTCGGTCAGCGAGCCGGACAGCGACGGGTAGACCGAGAACGTGTGCGCGAGCTGGTCGACCGACAGATTCTGCTCGATCGCGATCGACAGCGGCAGGATCAGCTCGCTGGCCCGGGGGGCGACGATCACGCCGCCGAGGACCAGGCCGGTGCCCGGACGGGCGAAGACCTTGACGAACCCGTCGCGGATGCCGCCCATCTTGGCCCGCGGGTTGGTCGCCAGCGGCAGCTTGACCACCCGGGCCGGGACCTCGCCGCGGTCCACGGCGGCCTGCGAGACGCCGACCGAGGCGATCTCCGGGTCGGTGAAGATGGTGGACGCCACGTGGCTGAGCCGGATCGGCTGCACCGCCTCGCCCAGCGCGTGCCACATCGCGATCCGGCCCTGCATCGCGGCCACCGAGGCCAGCATCAGCACGCCGGTGCAGTCGCCGGCCGCGTAGACGCCGGGCACGGAGGTGCGCGACACCCGGTCCACCTCGATGAACCCGCGGGCATCGGTGCTCACCCCCGCGGCGGCCAGGCCGATGTTCTGCGTCAGCGGGCCCATGCCCACGGTGAGCAGGCAGTGCGACCCGGTGACGGCCCGGCCGTCGGCCAGCGTCACCACCACGCCGTCGCCCTTGCGGTGCACCGCCGCGGCGCGGGACCGGTTCAGCACGTTCATGCCGCGGCGGCGGAAGACGCTCTCGATGACCACGGCGGCGTCCTTGTCCTCGTGCGGGAGCACCCGCTCGCGGGAGGAGACCAGGGTGACCTGGGTGCCGAGCGCCTGGTAGGCGCTGGCGAACTCGGCTCCGGTCACGCCGGAGCCGACCACGATCAGTTCTTCCGGCAGCTCGGTCAGGTCCCACAGCTGACGGCAGGTGAGGATGCGCTCTCCGTCCGGCACGGCGTCGGGCAGCGCCCGCGGCGACGCACCGGTGGCTACCAGCAGCACGTCCGCGTGCACGGTGGTCCCGTCCGCCTCGATGGTGTGCGGGCCGGTCAGCCGCCCCCGGCCCGGGATGATCCGCACGCCCTCGGCCGCCATGTGCTCCGCGATGTCGTTGGACTGGGCCGCGGCCAGGGCCCGGATCCGCGCGTTCAGGGCCGGCGCGTCCACTCCCACGTCCGGGTTGGCCCCGTTGGCCAGTTCCAGGCCGAACGACGCGGCGCGGCCGAGCGAGGTCATGGCGGAGGACGACTCGATCAGTGTCTTGCTGGGTACGCAGTCGGTCAGCACGCAGGCGCCGCCCAGGCCGTCTTCGTCTACGACGGTAACCTCGGCGCCCAGCTGCGCGGCGACCAGCGCGGCTTCGTAGCCGCCGGGACCGCCGCCTAGTACGGCGACGCGCGGATGAGGAAGGGTCACGTTATCCAATTATCGGGCAACTTCCCCGCTGCCTGGTACGGAGCCGCCCGCTGGTACCCGCGGGCTTACGGGTGGCGCCGGGAAAGTTGACCTCGAGCCGGGCCGGAAGACCCCGGACCTGATGGTGAGAGTTGCTCGCAGATGGTGAGAGTTGGCTCGCAGCAGCGGGGCTTAC
>DASWUW010001231.1:0-1621 GCA_036406335.1 Trebonia sp. | reverse complement strand
CGGCTTTACCACGGCGGCCCGCCGCGGCTCCGCCGCCCACGACGAGATCTTCCTCGGCCCGGACGGCGTGCGCAGGCGCACCAACCGGGCCGGCGGCATCGAGGGCGGCATGACCACCGGCGAGGTGCTGCGGATCAGGGGCGCCATGAAGCCGATCTCGACGGTGCCCCGGGCGCTGGAGACGATCGACGTGGCCACGGGCGAGCCGGCCAGGGCGATCAACCAGCGCAGCGACGTCACCGCCGTTCCCGCCGCCGGGGTCGTCGCCGAGGCGATGGTCGCGCTGGTGCTGGCCGAGGCGGCGACGGAGAAGTTCGGCGGGGACACGGTGGAAGAACTGCGCCGGAACGCGGAAGGCTACCTGAAGAGCCTGGTGATCTCGTGATGGCCGAAACCGGAACCGGAACCGGCCCGCTCTGGGGCCCGGGCCGGGCCATCGCGCTGATCGGCCCGCCGACGGCGGGCAAGTCCTCGGTCGGCGCGCTGCTCGCGGCCGAGCTCGACGTCCCCTTCGCCGACACCGACACGCTGGTCGCCGTGGCCGCGGACAAGCCGGTAGGCGACATCTTCGTGGACGACGGCGAGCCGGCCTTCCGTGAGCTCGAGCGGGGCGCCGTCGCCCGCGGCCTGGAAACGGTCCGGGCGGCCGGCGGGATACTCGCGCTCGGCAGCGGCGCCGTCCTCGACCCGGACGTCCGGCGGATGCTGGACGGGCAGGTGGTCGTCTACCTGGAGGCCGGGTTCGCCACCGTGGCCAAGCGCGCCGGCATGGACCGGCCCCGGGTGGTGATTCCCGGCAACCCGCGCGGCCGGCTGCGCGCCCTGCTCGAGGAGCGCCGCCCGGTCTACGCCGGCCTCGCGACCGTCACCGTGCCGACTGACGACCTGGCCCCCCAGGAGGTGGCCGCCGGCCTGGCCAAGCGGCTGCGGGCATGAGCGAGACCCGGATTCCGGTCGGTGGCGACCAGCCGTACGAGGTGGTCGTCGGCACCGGGGTGCTGGAAGCGCTGCCCGGCCTGGTCGGCAAGCGGGCGGAGACGGTGGCGGTCATCCACGACGAGCGGCTCGAGGCGGTAGCCGCCCGGGTCCGCCGCGTCCTCGAGGACGCCGGCTACCAGGTGGCGGCGACCGGGGTGCCGTCCGGCGAGTCGGCCAAGGACGTCACCGTGCTCGCCCGCCTCTGGTCCTGGCTGGCGGAGTCCAGGGTAACCAGGTCCGACTGCGTGGTCGGCATCGGCGGGGGAGCGGCGACCGACCTCGCGGGGTTCGCCGCCGCGACCTGGCTGCGCGGCGTGCCGGTCGTCCTGCTGCCTACTACGCTGCTAGGCATGGTCGACGCGGCGGTCGGCGGCAAGACCGCGATCGACATCGCGGCGGGCAAGAACCTGGTGGGGGCGTTCCACCCGCCCGCCGGGGTACTCGCCGACCTGGCCACCCTGGACAGCCTGCCGCGGGGCGACTACGTGGCCGGCCTGGCCGAGGTGATCAAGGCCGGGTTCATCGCCGACGGCGAGATCCTGCGGCTGGTCGCGGCGGACCCCGCGGGCGCCGCCGGGCCGCGCGGCCCGCACACCCGCGAACTGGTCGAGCGGGCGATCGCGGTCAAGGCCCGGGTCGTCGC
>DASWUW010001230.1:0-3977 GCA_036406335.1 Trebonia sp. | reverse complement strand
AGCACTCCGGGGGCGGGCCAGACTCTCAGCTGGGTGATCTCAGCTCCAGCGGGCCGTGGGAGAACGGCGGCTGCGGCTGGCAGCGGCTGCGCCGTGCTCCCGACCTCGTATTGCCAGCGCCAGCCGCTCGCAGTGACCAGGTCCAGGACCGCCTGCCAGTCCTGAACGGTGGCACCGGGGACGAAGAGGTCCGGCCGCGTGTCCCCGAGCTGCCCCTGAGACAGATCAAGCAGGGCATCGCGAAAGTCCGAGGCCGCGGAAACCAGCATCAAGCCTCCGCCCTCGAGCACTGAAACTTCAAGCTAGCCGGGTCCAGGTCCCTCAACCCTTCACCGAGTAAGCACCGCATTCCCGGGCAGCTCCACCGGGAACGGCACGCAGGCCGGGCAACGGCGGGCAGTCAGCGCCCTCACCCGGGCGGCAGGGACGGGGCCAACCCCGCTACAGCCTGCGCCGTGCGACAACCCGGGCCCTGGGCAGCCACCGCGGCGGCCGCAGTCCTGTCCCTGATCCGGGCGCTGACCGTACCGGATGAGGAAGCAGCCAGAGAACCGGTGAACGTAGCGGCGGACGGCTAGCGAAGCGCTCGTCCAGTCCTAGTGATGTCCGGGACCCGGTCGCTGCTCACAATTGCCCGCGCCCTGTATCCCCGGCCGCTGCGGCTGCAAAATCAGTGAGTTACAGGTCGTCGGGCAGGACGCGGAAGGCCTTGTGCGGTGTCAGCGGCCGGATCGCGCGGAAATCCCGCCGGTCCAGGGTCAGTATCGCGTCCGTGCGGTAGTCAGCCGCCAAGATGACGTTGACCGCGTCGGCCAGGTCGAGGTCCAGGCCGGCGTACTTCTTCTGCACTTCACGGGCCAGCTTCAGCGCATCGGGGCCGACCTCGGGCACCTGGAAGCGCAGGCGCAGGGCCTGCGCGATGATGTTGTCGAGGATCGCATGCCCGGCCTGGGTACCGAACCGGACCTTAGCCAGGTGGTCCACCTCAGCCAGGACGAGCGGGGACATAACCACGGTCCCGGCGCTGCCCAGCAGGTCTCGGCAGGCACCGGACTCAGGCGCCCTGCGGTCAGAGGCCGCGATGATCCCGGACGTGTCCGCGATGACAATCACTCGGAGCCGGCGTTCCCCGCCACGGCCCGGCTGATCTCCTCGCTCGTCACTGGCTGCCCACTGCCCTCAAAAGTTGGCCACTCCAGCGGCTCGTCCCACACCCGGGTGCTCATTGCCGCGAGGTGGATCCCCTCACGGATGATCTCAGCCTCCGGCACACTCCGGCGCGCGGCGGCCTGCTTGATCAAGGCAAGGTCTTCCGGGTCGGCGAAGACGTTGGTGCGCTTCAGTGACATGTACCTATGCTAACATACGCTAGGCACCGACCCGGATCCGCGGCTGAACGCCACAAGATGCCTGCCTCGGCGCGGATGCTGCGTAACCCGAGCCGTCCAAAATCGACGATGAGGCTCCCCTCGCGCGCCGGGTTCCACCGGCCCCGCCGAGGACCGCACACAGTTGCCGGCCGGCGCACAGAGCCGGCGAGCACGAGATACGCGGAGGTACCGATGAAGGCAGTCGTCGTGACGAACCAGGCCGCAGAAGCAGCCGGGATCACGCTCGCGGAGCGGCCTGAGCCGACGCCGGCGATCAACGACGTCGTCGTCGAAGTCCGCGCGTCGGGCTTCGTCCCCGCGGAGTGGGAGTGGCCCTCGACGTGGGTCGACCGCTCCGGTCAGGACCGGGTCCAGGCGATCATCGGCCACGAGCTTGCCGGGGTGGTCACCTCCCTCGGCTACGGCACGACGGGACTATCGCTGGGGCAGCGGGTGTTCGGGATCACAGACTGGCACCGCGACGGGACCCTGGCCGAGTACGTGGCCGTGGAGGCACGCAACCTCGCGCCGCTGCCGGGCAACATCGACTTCACTGCGGGCGCAAGCCTGCCGATCTCCGGCCTGACCGCCTGGCAGGGCCTGTTCCAGCACGGCCGCCTCCGTGCCGGGCAGAGCGTCCTCGCACACGGCGCCGCCGGCGCGGTCGGGTCTGCGGTGACGCAGCTCGCCCGGGAGTCCGGCGCCTACGTCATCGGCACCGGGCGGGCCGCGGACCGCCAGGCGGTGCTCGACTTCGGCGCGAACGAGTTCCTCAATCTCGACGACGAGGACCTTGAGGACATCGGCGGGGTCGACCTGGTCTTTGATGTCATCGGCGGTGACATCCAGAGGCGCTCGGCGAGCATCATCCGGCCTGGCGGGACGCTGGTGTCGGTGGTCGGGCCCGCTGAAGCCTGCCCCGCCGGCGGCCTCGCGGTCGACTTCGTCGTCGAGTCCGTCCCGGGTCAGCTGACTGAGATCGCCGACCGGGTACGGGACGGGCGCCTCCGCACGCATATCGGAACCGTCGCGACCCTTGACGACGCCGTCCCCGCACTCAACCCGACCGAGCGGCGCAAGGGCAAGACCGTTATTCGCGTGCACCCCTAAGCGCCAAAGTGGCAGACTTAAATGGAGAGGCCCGTCAGCTAGACCTCAATGCGGTAGTTCAGTGTCAGGTCGGCCGCGTTCTGGCCTCGGATACCCCAGTTGACCCTGGGAGTCTCGGTAATAGTGATCTCGAGGCTGTGCGGGCTGATTCCAGCCTGGGCTTCGACGCGGGTGAACAGCTCGGCGATCAGGGCGCGCCTGGCAGCATCCGTGCGCCCCTCGAACATCGAGATCTCGATGATCGTATAGTCGGCGCCCCGGTCCGGGGGGTAGATGAAGTCGGACTCGTCCAGTGCGACGAAGCGCTGGAACTTCTTCTCGGGCGGGTACTCCAGCGCGCTCATGATCGCCGCGTGGATCGCTTCAGACAGCGCGCTGCGGCACTGGTTCAGAGATTCCCGCCGTCCGTACACCACAACCTGAGCCACGCGGCCACACTATCTATCCGGGCGCGGCGTCTGTCCGGCGCGGCAGCGGCCAGGTCTATGACGCGGGCGATGCACCCGACAGCCAACACGCGGACAAGCGGGATGGTGGCGACCTCGCCGCCCTCGCGAGTCGGCGTTCTGCCAAACGCCAGGTAAGCCTCGCGCAGCGCCGGCGGAAGCCGCACGCCCAAGTGCTCTTCGACCGACTGCAGCACGTCCTGGCCGTACCCGTCCTCACGGACCAGCGGCCGGGTCCAGGCCGCGGCGAACTCACCGACGAACTCCAGGACACGCCGGCGGTCCCCGAGCCCGGCACCCACCGCCCGGCTCACATCGAATCCACCGGCCATGACCAACAGGCTCAGCTCAGCCGTCAAGCCCCCGATCCTCGCAGACGTCACGATGATGCCCGCTCTCCTGCCCGCCTGGTCCCTCACCCCCGGCCGGCGGAGCGGGATCTCTGCTAGTCGGCGTTGCGAACTTCCCGCCGGAGCACCCGGGCGACCGATGACAGGTCGGCGGCGGCCGCGCCGTCCGGGATGACCGCGCCTGAGGCAAGCATCGCCGCCCGGTCCCGAAGCGGACTGGGCCGGGGGCGCACAAGATGCAGTCCCGGCCCCTGCGGGGGATCAAACGCCCAGTCCCACAAGCTGCCGCTGTACAGCAAGACGGTCAGGGCGGCGTCATGCCGCGCGGGCGCTGACGGGCCCGACAGCGAGGCAGTCAGGCGCTCGCGGACGGCGGCACCCCAAGCCGGGTCAGCAAGCCAGTCGTACTTAGTCATCCGGCCGGTCGTCGTCACCCTGCCCGCGGCCACGAGCGGGGCAAGAGCCGGCTCAAGCGTCCCGAAGCTGTTCTTGCGCACGTGTTTCCTGAGCTCCTTCTCAGGCGGCAGCGCCATGCCCGCAACCCAGCCGTCAAGAACGGGCGCCGCGCACAGCGCCGCACGGATGCCGGGGTGCGCGCGGGTGTTCCGGCCCTCGCCCGGGTGCAGCGAAACGACAAGCAGTTCCTCGCCCAGAGCGGTCATCCCCGAAGATTAGCCGTCGCGCCAGCGCCGGCCTGGCGC
>DASWUW010001229.1:0-3546 GCA_036406335.1 Trebonia sp. | reverse complement strand
GGGTCAGGCTTGCCCGGGCGACGCGGCGGTGGCCGGGGAAGGGCGCTCGCCGGTCACGGCGTCCAGGCGGCCGGCGTCGAAACAGGTCCGGTCGCCGGTGTGGCAGGCGGCGCCGACCTGGTCCACCTGGACCAGCACCGTGTCACCGTCGCAGTCCAGGGCGACCGATCTGACCCACTGCTGGTGGCCGGAGGTCTCGCCCTTGACCCAGTACTCCTGGCGGCTGCGCGACCAGTAGGTGCAGCGGCCGGTGGTCAGCGTGCGGTGCAGCGCCTCGTCGTCCATCCAGCCGACCATCAGCACCTCGCCGGTGTCGTACTGCTGGGCGACGGCGGTGATCAGGCCGGCCGGGTCCCGCTTGAGCCGGGAGGCGATCTTCGGGTCCAGGTTCGACGGGCGCACTGCCTCGGTCATGGTCAAGCTCCTCATCGGGCCTGCTGCCCCGTCCTCGGGGAGCACCGTTACAGCCTACGAGCTCCCCGTTCCGACCCGGCAAGCGGTTTCACCGGGGCCTGCCCTACGATTCCCAGGTGACTTACGCGCAGGACGAACGGGCGGCCCTGGCCGCGCTGCTGGCCGAAACCGGCCCGGAAGGGCCCACCCTCTGCGAAGGCTGGCAGACCGGCGATCTGGCGGCGCACCTGGTGCTGCGCGAGCGGCGGCCGGACTCCGCCGCCGGGGCGATGGGCGGTCCGCTGGCCGGCTACACCGAGCGGCTGCTGAAGCAGTACCAGGACAAGTACTCCTACTCCGAGCTGGTCGGGCTGTTCCGGGACGGGCCGCCGCGGCTGTCGGCGTTCGCGATCCCGGGCGCCGACGCGGCGGCCAACACGGTGGAGTACTTCGTGCACCAGGAGGACGTGCGGCGCGCGGCCCCGGACTGGACCGAGCGGCCGCTGGAGGCAGGCCTGGAAGACCTGCTGTGGAAGCGGCTGAAGGCGGCGCGGCTGTTCCTGCGCTCCGCTCCCACCGGAGTGGTGCTGGCCCGGGAGAACGCGGGCAAGCTGGACCTGATCGTGGCCAAGACCGCGGCGCCGAACGTCACCGTCACCGGCACCGCGGCCGAGCTGACCCTGTGGTCCATGGGGCGGGCGCGGGCAGCGCACGTGACGCTGGACGGCCCGCCCGAGGCGCTGGCGCAGCTCAGCTCCTGGCGGAGCTGAGCGTCGTCAGTACCGGCCGCGCCTGATCTCCCGCCGCCGGCGGCCGCCGGTCAGCTTGTACGCCGCGTACCCGCCGCCCGCGATCACAGCGGCGAACACCAGCGCGCCGAGCACGACCGTCACCAGGTGAACGACCGCTCCCAGCACGAAGAAAACGACGATCCCGCCGATTACCACAGCGCCGATCTTGGCCCAGTTCATAACGGCGCCCCCTTTCTCTTAGGGCAGGTTCGATGATAGTCGTGTTGGCTGGAAATAGAGCCGGCGCGAGCGCAGAGTCAGGGAAGACTCCGGGTAAACCCCGGGTACGGCGGGAACTGCCGCAGGCGGAAGGAAGTCAGACAGATGCAGGCGTTTGGGATTGACATCGGCGGTACCGGCATCAAGGGCGCGCCGGTGGACCTGGACACGGGGAAGCTGGTCACCGAGCGGAAGAAGATCCTCACCCCGCAGCCCGCCACGCCGGAAGCGGTCACCGAGGTCGTCAAGCAGGTCGTCCAGTCGTTCGGCTGGTCCGGGGTCACCGGGGCGACGTTCCCGGGCGTGGTGATCAACGGCACCATCCGCTCGGCCGCGAACGTGGACAAGTCGTGGATCGACACGGACGCGGCGACGCTGTTCGGCAAGGCGGTCAGCACCGAGGTGGCGGTGCTCAACGACGCGGACGCGGCCGGGATCGCGGAGATGACGTTCGGCGCGGGCAAAGGCGTGGAAGGCACGGTGCTGATGCTGACCTTCGGCACCGGGGTCGGGTCGGCCCTGTTTACCGACGGGGTCCTGGTCCGGAATACCGAGTTCGGGCACATCGAGGTCCGCGGCAAGGACGCGGAGAAGCGTGCCTCCGAGCACGGCAAGACCGCGCACGGCTGGAGCTGGAAGGAATGGACCCAGCGGGTGTCGGAGTACCTGCAGCACATCGAGGCGCTGATGTCCCCCGACCTGATCATCGTCGGCGGCGGGATCAGCAAGGAATCGGACAAGTGGGTGCCGCTGCTGACCGGCATCCGGGCCAAGATCGTGCCGGCCGTCCTGCTCAACGACGCCGGCATCGTCGGCGCCGCGATGGCGGCGTCCGGTACCACGACAACCGCCACCGGCGTCACGCACACGCAGTAACGCCCGGGAAAGGGCTGAACGTCGCCGGGTAGATCCGGCTGAGGCCGCGCCCGCGGCCGGGGAACGCGGTGCCGTCCCCGGCCGGGGCGGTTACGGCTGGCTGGTGCGGGCGACGGTGATGATTTCCTGGAGGGCCTCGGGGTAGTCCTCGCTGATCCGCGGTCCGGCGACGGGGCCGTCGGTGTCGGCTTGGGCGCCGTCGATCTGGAGCTGGCGGGTGACGCGGGTACCGCCGCCGGCCAGCGGGCGCAGGGTATGCCGGAGCAGCAGGATCAGTTCGCCGAAGCGGGTCTGCTCGGCTAGCAGCCGGCCCTCGGTGAGCTCGGTGATGGTTGATTCCAGCGTGCCCACGCCGACGGCGGAGACGGTGACGGTGCCGCCGACCGCGAACTGGCCGTTCAGGTGGCGCTTGTCGTCACTGGAGAGCGGGACCTCTCCGGTTTGCAGGGCGCGCAGCGCCCGCCAGACGGCGTCGGGGGCGACGTCGGTGTCGAGGGTGTACTCGGTCTGCCACATAGGTGCTCCTGGTGAGGTGATAGCTGGGATCAGCTGCGCGACGGGTTCTTAGTAAGCATGTTTAGGTAAACTAGCTTATCTAAGCGGGCACCGCAATTTCTTTAGCACCCTGGGTAGACTCACCTGGTGCCCGAACAGCCCCGTGCGCCCGTCTCAGCCGGGTCCGCCGAGCCGCCGCGGCCCGGTTCCGGCGACTCCCCGGTGCCGCGGCTGGAGGAAGTCGGGCTGGCGCTCAAGCAGCTGCAGTGGCGTCACCACCGCGAGGCCAACCGGCGGCTGGCCGACGCCGGCCTGTCCCTGGTGCAGTGGGACGTGCTGCGGCACCTGGCCAAGCAACCCGGTATCTCCCTGCACGCGCTCGCGGAGCTGACCTTCCAGACCGACCAGTCGATGGGCGCGCTCGCCCGGCGCATGATCGACCGCGGCCTGATCGAGCGGGTGCACGGCCCGGGACGGCCCGCACGCCACCAGCTGACCCCGGCCGGGCAGCACGCTCGCGACGCCGGCGAACGCGTCATGGCCGGCGTCCTCACCAGCACCCTCGGCCAGCTCTCCCCTGACCAGCTGACCGCGCTGAACCAGCTCCTGCGCCAGGCCGGCCGCTAGTCCCGGCCAGCCTCAGGCAACCGGCCGCGGCGACTTCCCCAGGCGGCCATGACGGTGCGCGGTCAGGCGGCCCGTTCCAGCAGTGCCGTCTTCAGCGTGGCCCGGGCGGCGGACAGGTCGGCCTTGACCGTGCCTTCCGGCCTGC
>DASWUW010001228.1:0-4936 GCA_036406335.1 Trebonia sp. | reverse complement strand
GCACTACTCCACCCGGACCCGCCGGGCCGCACGGCGCCGCCCCGCCTAACGCTGCCCCGCCCGGCGGCCCGTCCCCGCTGCCCGCCGGGATCAACCTGATCGTTCCGGTTGGTACCCTCCTCGGCTTTTCCGCCGATCCGGCCCAGGCCGGATCCTGGGGCCTGCTCGACCGCGACGAGACCCGGGCGGTCGTCGGCGCGGCCGCGCGGCATCCTCGCACTCGCTGGTGCGTCACCCTCACCGCTCCGGACGGCACGGCCCTGGCCCACGGCTGTGCCCGCGGTCGTCATCCCCGGCTGCTCGACGACCTGGCTCCCCAGCCCCCGCCAGATCAGCTAACCGAGCTCCTGCGCCGCCTCAACCTCACCTTCACTCCGGTCGCCCGGGGCTCCTGCGACCATGCTCAGTCAGAAGAACGCTATGTCCCCAGCCGTGCCCTCCAGCACCTCGTCCGCGCCCGCAGCGCCAGCTGCGACGCCCCCGGCTGCCCGGCACCCGCGGTCTCCGCCGACCTGGACCACACGACCCCCTACCCTGACGGCCCCACCGACCAGTGCAACCTGGCGCCGCGGTGCCGAACCCATCACCGCGCCAAGCAGGCCCCCGACTGGAAGGTCGAGCAAGTTCAACCAGGTGTCACCCGCTGGACCCTGCCCTCCGGCCGGGTCCACCTGACCACCCCCACCCGCTACGGCAGCTAGCCGGACGGCTCAGCTCAGGTCGGGTCAGCTCAGGGGCGGGGATCGGCCACCGCGATCTGAATGGCGGCCGCCAGCTCGCGTCGCCTGGCCTCAGCCGCCGCGGATCCGGCCGCCGCCGGTCCGGCCGCCGCGGATCCGGCCGCCGCCGGTCCGGCCGCCGCCGGTCCGGCCGCGGGGTCACCGGCCGCGTTCCCGAGACGGGAAAGCAGCAGCGCGCGCTTGCTCCAGGCGTAGGTACTGTTCTCGCGGTTGGCCAGCCGCTCGCTGACCAGGGCGCTGGCCAGCTTGTGGCGGCCGGCCCGGACAGCCGCCTCGAGCAGGGTCCGCTCGACCGCGTCGCGCTGCGCGTGACTGCCGCCGAACTCGTGCACCCGGGTACGGATCGGCAGCAGCTCGTCGAGTACCTCCGGGTACTGCCCGGCGCCGAAGTGCACCAGGCTGCGGCAGACCGGCAGCCCGACCGTCACGGTCATCTCCCACCCGGTGGTGCGCCGGTCGCCGCCGCGGGCGACCCGCTCGAGGGCGGTGAGAACCGCGCGGGCCCGGGCGGCATCGCCGGCCCCCAGGTAAGCCATGATCGCGTGCATGTCGTTGAAGGGGTAGTAGCCCGGCTCCAGCACGCGCGTCCACGCCTCGGCCAGCGGCTGCCAGCGGCCGCCGGCCGGGACTCCCTCCAGGTGCAGCCGCCACAGCAGCGCGCTGGCGTCGAGCAGTTCCAGGGCGGCGTCTTCCGACGCCGGATGGTGCAGGAACGTGTCGTAGACGCTAAGCGCACCGGGCTGGTCGTCCGCCTGCAGCAGGTAGAGGGCGTAGTGCCAGGCGTTGTGCACGTTGAGGAAGTTGCCTTCGGCCCAGGCCGGGCGGCGGCTGCGCATGAACCGCACCCCGTCCGGGATCTGGCCCTGCATCTCGTAGGTGTGCACGACCGCGTGAATAGCCCACACGTCGTCCGGGTTGGCGTCCACGGCCCGGGCGCCGGCCTGCGCGGCCTGGCCGTACTGATTGCACTCTTCCAGGCCGAAGGCGTACATGCCGTGCAGAAACCCGGCGTCGCCTGCGGCCGGGTCCCAGTCGCCGAGCGCCCGCCCGATGCGGTCGCGGAGGCTGACCGCGTCGCCGCGGAAGAAGTCGATCTGGTGACCGGTGAACAGCGCCAGCAGGTCGTGCGGGAACTCGACGGAGACGGCGCTGAGCAGCGCGCCCGCCCCGGCCAGGTCGCCGGCGATCCAGCGCCGGGCCACGGCCAGGTGTGCCCGCTCACGGGGCCGCAGCCCGCTCTCGTCCGCGGTGCGCGTGGCGTAAGGACCGAGCGCGCGGGCGGCTGCCGCCACCGTGCCCGCTTCGGTCGACAGCAAGCTGAGGTAGGCGCCGAGCACGCGGCCCATGAGGCATCCGCCCGCCGCGGCCGCGTCCGCCCCCGGCCCGACCTCGGGCTGGAACCGGACCAGGTGGGCCACCGCCCGGTCGTAGGCGGCGACTGCCCCGCCCGGCCCGGTCAGCTCGAGTCCCTGCCGGTCAGTGCCCACGAAAGGTCTCAGTACCCACGAAAGGTCTCAGTACCCACGAAAGGTCTCAGCGCCCACGAAAGGTCTCAGCGCCGCGAAATCTCAGTGCCCGCGAAGGGTCACGGCCATACGGCCGGCTGGCCGTGGCCGTGGCCGTGGCCGTTGCGGGACTGCGCGACGGTCGGCTGCCAGAGCACGTGGCCGTCCAGGTTGTCGAACCCGTGCGTTTCGCGCACCACGTACAGCGGGCGCCCGCGGGCCTCGTCGTAGATCCGCCCCACGTACAGTCCGACCATCCCCATGACGATCAGCTGGATCCCGCTCAGGAACGTGACGGCGAACAGCAGCGACGCGTACCCGGGAACCAGCGCCTGGCCGGCCAGCTTCAGCGCGATCGCCACCACTCCGTAGATCAGCGCGCCGAAGGCGAGGAACACCCCGGAGCCCAGGGCCAGCCGCAGCGGCGCGGTGGAGAAGCCCATGATGCCGTTGGAGGCGAGCATCACCATCTTGCGCAGCGTGTAGTGCGTGGTCCCGACGTGCCGTTCTTCCCGGGTGTAGGGCACCCCGGCCTGGCGGAAGCCGACCCAGGAGAACATCCCCCGAACGTAGCGGTTGTTTTCCCGCATCTGCAGGAAGGCATTCAGTGCTTTCCGGTCCACCAGCCGGAAGTCGCCCACGTCGACCGGGGTGTCGATGTCGGCGATCCGGTGCAGCAGGCCGTAGAACATGGAGGCGGTCGCCGTCTTGAACAGCCGCTCGCCTTCCCGGTGCTGCCGCAGGCCGTAGACGACCTCGTAGCCTTCCTTCCATTTCTCGATCATCTGCAGGATCACGTAGGGCGGGTCCTGCAGGTCGGCGTCCATGATGATGACCGCGTCGCCGGACGAGGCGTCCATCCCGGCGGTGATGGCCATCTGGTGGCCGAAGTTCCGGGAGAACTGGATCAGCTTGAACCGCGGGTCCCGGGCGGTGACCGCCTGGGCCAGCTGCGGGGTGACGTCCTTGCTGCCGTCATCGACGAAGACGACCTCGGCGGGCCCGTCGAAGTCGCTCATGATCTGCTCCAGCCGTTCGACCAGGAGCGGGAGCACCCCCTCTTCGTTGTACAGGGGGATCACGATGGAGTACTTGACCGAGTCCATGAGTTTCTCCGCGTTCCCGCGTCAGGTGACTAAGCGCGGGTAGTGAACGTAACTTAGCTGACCGAGTGCAAATGTTAGGTGCGGTGCTGCTATGCCGGTTGCTGTGCGCACGACGCTGGCGCAATCAGGATGGATGGCGTCAGAACACCACGTGCTACTGCTTAGCACGTGGTAGAAGTTATCGCCATGGAAGCAGCCGAGTTGAGAACTCTTGTTGAGGTTGAGGACCGGCACTGGTGGTACAAGGAACGCCGCTGCATTCTCGCCAAGGAGCTGCGCCGGCTTCCCTCGCCCGGTGTCGCCCTCGACATCGGCGCGGCCGGCGGCGGCAACACCCGGGTGCTGCGCGCGTTCGGGTGGAAGCCGGTCGCGCTGGAGTACTCGGAGACCGGTTCGCAGGCCGCGCGGGAGCGCGGTCTGGACGTGCTGCGCGGCGACGCGAGAGAAATGCCGGTCCGCACTGGTTCCATGGACTTGGTCACCGCCTTTGACGTCCTTGAGCACATCGAGGAAGACTACCTTGCCGCCGCCGAGATAACCCGGGTGCTGCGGCCCGGCGGCACCGCGCTGATCGCGGTGCCCGCCGACATGGCCCTCTGGTCGGCTCACGACGAGGCCGTGGACCATGTCCGCCGCTACTCCCGGGAGGGGCTGACTAGCGTCATCGCCAAGGGCGGGCTGGTGATCGAGGACACCTGGAGCTGGAACGTGCTGCTGCGCCCAGTAGTCAAACTGCGCCGTAAGGCGTCCGCGGGCAGCGACCTGGACCAGGTGAATCCCCTGGTCAACGCGGGCCTGACCGCGGTCATCGTCACGGAGCGCTACCTGCCGGTGCGGTCGCTGCCCGGGGTCTCGCTGTTCCTGCGCGCCCGGCGCCCGTGAACGCCGGCTAACGATTTGCAGGGTAAGGTTCTGGTTCGTGAGGTGGGGAACGCTCGCGATTCGCGCTGACGAGAACGTGGCTGTCCCTGCCCTTGAGGTGCGGAAACCGCGCCGCCGGGGTCTTCGCCCCGCGGTCCAGGGGCTGATCGCCTTCGCGATCTACCTGGACGTGTTTGTCCTGGCGTTCTGCCTCGCGCTGGTCGGCCACGCGAGCGTGCCCGTAGTGGGACAGGTCGAGGTAGACCCGAACTTCTACATCTGGGCCTGGGACTGGTGGGCCTATGCCGTGTCGCACTGGATCAACCCGCTGTACACCTTCCAGCTCAACGCGCCCGTGGGCTACAACCTGGCCTGGGCGACCACCTCGCCCGCGGCAGCGCTGCTCATGTGGCCGTTCACGGCCCTGTTCGGCCCGGTGGTGTCGTTCAACCTGTCGCTGATCCTCGCGCCGGTCGGCTCGGCCTGGGCCGCCTTCGTGCTGACCCGCCGGATGACCGGGCGGTTCTGGGCGGCGCTGCCCGCCGGGGCGGTCTACGGCTTCAACGTCTACCTGCTCGACCACGAGATATCGGGCCAGCCCAACCTCACCGTGACCCTGCTGATCCCGCTGATGGCGTACCTGATGGTGCGGTGGTGGGACAAGTCGCTGGGGACGGCCGGCTACGTGATCTGGATGATGATCGCGCTGGCGGCGGAGTTCTAC